>JACDAG010001013.1 GCA_013695565.1 Bradyrhizobium sp. | reverse complement strand
GATATGAGCTGGTGCTGTCGACCTGCTGGCCATTCGAGGCGCTGACGCCGGGGCCGGACCGCTATCTCCTGCACGCCACCTTGATCGGGCCCGTTTCCTGAAATGACCTCCTGTCAATCCCGGGCGTCCCTCTGAATTCTCCGCCTGCCGGGATATCGTGCGCTGCGCGAAGGGCGCTATCGGGCCAGCGCGTGTTGCCACCCTCCCCAAGTCTGAATAAAAAGAGTCTGAATAAAAAGAATGAAAACGCACGGCGGATGACGATCGCGCGCGATCGCTGGCCGCCAAAGGAAACAACAAGGTAAGGGCACGCTCCATGGAAGCTCGGGTAGTCAACGCGTCGCATTCGGCCGGAACATGGTCGCCCTCGTCCAGCGCCAGCGACATCGTCAAGAGCATCCATGCGATGCTGCACCCGCGCAACATCGTGCTGGTCGGCGCGACCGACAAGCCCGGCAACTATGCCGAGCGCATCTGGAACAATCTGGTCAAGTACCAGTACAAGGGCAACCTGTTTCCCGTTAACGCCAAGCGCGAAACGATCTGGGGCGTGCCCTGCTACAAGGATTTCGCCAGCTTACCGGAAAAGCCCGACCACGTGCTGGTGCTGGTGCCCGCCCGTTTCGCGGTGCAGGTGATCCGCGACGCCGCGGCCGCCGGCGCCCGCTCCGCCACCATCGTCACCTCGGGCTTCAGCGAATTGCAGGACGCGGAAAGCCAGCGGCTGGCGGTCGAACTGAAGGAGGCGGTGCGTGAAACCGGCCTTGCCGTCACCGGCCCGAATTGCCTCGGCAATCTCAGCGCGGGTGAAAACCTGTTCACCAATATCGACGATCGCATCGTGACCATGGAAGCGGGGCCCGTCGCGATCGCCGGGCAATCCGGCGCGATCGTGATGGCGATTCGGCAGGCGCTGGAAGATCGCGGCGTCGGCGTCGGCTATATGGTCACGACCGGCAACGAGACCGGGCTGGAGACGCCGGACCTGATGGCCTATTTCGCGGCCGATCCGTCGATCCGCGTCATCGTGGTCTATCTCGAAGGGGTGCGGAACACCAAAGTGTTCCGCGAAGCCTGCAAGGCCGCCCGCGCCGCCGGCAAACCTGTCATCGCACTCAAGCTCGGCGCCTCCGAAGGCGGCCGTGCTGCCGCGATGGCGCATACCGGCGCGCTCGCTGGCTCCATTCAAACATTCGATGCGATCTCGACGCGCGAGGGCGTGATCCGCGTCCGCGGCCTCGACGAACTGATCGAGACCACCGAATGTTTCGTTCACGCCGAACCGCCGAAGAGCAACCGCCTCGCCGCCGTGTCGCTGTCGGGCGGCAAGCGCGGCCTCTTGATCGACGCGTTCGATTCCGCCGGTCTCAACTTCGCACCGCTCAGCGCGAACGCCACCGAAAATCTGGCAAAAATGCTCGGGCCCGGCAGCATCGTCGGCAATCCCCTTGACGCCGGCTTTGCCGCGGTGGTCGATCCCGGCGTCTACATGCAGTCGATCAAGATCATGATCGACGATCCCGACACCGATATCGTCATCATCGACGCCGAACTGCCGAAGGCGCCGCATGAACTGCGCGAGCGCAATCTGCGCATCGTCAACGACATGGCAGGTGCGGCCTCGAAGCCCGTGGTCTATATCAGCGCGATGTCGATTGGTTTTACGGAGTTCACCAAGGGCCTTCGCAAGTCGCTGCCGAACATTGCGGTCATGCAGGGCCTCGACCGTGCGGTGGGCGCGATCAAGTCGCTGATCGAATATGCCAACTTGCGCAAGGTGGTGCCGGAGATCGCTTCGAGTTCGACGGCTTCCGCGCGCGCGGTGCTGGAGAAGACGCTGAAAAGCGCCAACGGCGCCGCGGCACTCGATGAAGTCGCGTCAAAAAAGCTGCTGAAGGCATATGGCATTCCCGTCTCCAGGGAAGAGATCGCGCAGACCGCAGCGGACGCGGTGAAGATCGCCAAGAAGATCGGCTTCCCCGTCGTCGCCAAGGTCGTCAGCGCCGAGATCCTGCACAAATCGGACATTGGCGGCGTGGTGCTGAACATCAACAGCGCCACTGAAGTAAAGATGGCGTTCAACGACATCACCGCGCGGGTGAAGAAGCTGAAGAACAAGCCCAAGCTCGAAGGCATCTTGATCGCGCAGCAGGTCAAGGCCGATCTCGAGCTCGTGGTCGGCGCATCGCTCGACGCCGAGATGGGACCGGTGGTGCTGTTCGGCACTGGCGGCGTCGATATCGAACTGATGAAGGACGTCGCGCTCGCCGGTGCGCCGCTCGATGCCGACGAGGCAAAGCAGCTGATCGGCAAGACCAAGGCCGGCGTCAAGATGAAGGGCTATCGCGGCAAGCCCGCATTGCATGAAGCTTCGGCGGTGAAAGCGCTGGTCGGGTTATCCAATCTGATGGCCGATGCAGGAAGTCGCATTGCCTCGATCGACGTTAATCCATTTTTGATCAACAGCAAGGTCGGCGTCGCCGTCGACGGCCTGATCGTGCTCAACAATGACGCGGCGAACAAGGCGGCGGGGCATTAGTGCGCTGGTTCAAATGATCATTGTCGTCCCTGCGAACGCACTAGGGCATCTACACATCTCTCCGAGTCTTTCCAATGAGTTACGCCAAGAACGCGCAAAACCGAGCCAGATTGCGCTGCGACATTCGCAAAAGATTGGCGGATACG
>JACDAG010001007.1 GCA_013695565.1 Bradyrhizobium sp. | reverse complement strand
ACGGCGGCTGTTGGCGCGCTCCAATTCCCGTTTTCACCGGCTGAGCGACAAATTCTCCGCGCTGAACCGATGGGTGACCGGCGAACGCTGGGTCAAGCGCCTCGTGGTCGTGATCGCGGTATTGGCTGTGATTTTTGCCGGCTGTTTCGGCGGGCTATGGTGGCGGCTCGGCGCCGGGCCGATCAATCTCGACCTGGCGACGCCCTGGCTTGCGGCCGCGATCGAGGACAACATCGGGCACAGCAATACGGTCGAAGTCGGCGGCACCCAGATCGAGCGTGCCGGCAAGATTCGTATCGCGGTGCGTATCCGCGACATCGTGGTGAGGGATCGCGACCGCGCCATTGTCGCAAGCGCGCCGAAAGCCGAAGTGAGATTATCCGGCATGGCGCTTTTGATGGGGCGGCTTCGCGCCGAGAGCCTCAATCTGGTGGATGCCGAACTCGCGGTTCGGATCACGCCGGATGGCCAGGTGACAGTGTCTGCCGGCGACACCGCAAAACCGCTGGCGACCGGCGTGGCCTCGAAGCGCGACGCGGGCCTCGCGCCGACATTCCCGCGGGCCGCGCCACCGCCCGGCACACCGGCGCCTGAGACGGCGCAAAACGGATTGCTGGCCGGCCTCGATTGGCTCGACAGCCTGAGCCTGACCGGTCTCGACGGACAAAACCTCAACGAGATCGGTTTGAAGAACGGCAATCTGGTCGTCGACGACCAGCAGCGCGGCAACAAATGGACCTTCGACAATATCAGCATGAGCCTGCGCCGGCCGAGCGCCGGCGGCGTGGCGCTGAGCGTTGGCGAGGAGGGCGCCCGGCCATGGTCGCTGCGGGCGGTGATCGGGCCGCAGGCCAACGGCGTACGCTCGGTCGATCTGCGCGCCGACAAGGTGCCGACGGCCAATATCCTGCTGGCGATGCGGGTCAAGGATCTCACCTACAGCGCCGACCTGCCGCTGTCGGGCGAACTGAAAGGCGAACTCGGCCGTGACGGCCTGCCGACCTATTTCCGCGGCAAACTGACCGCCGGCGCCGGCCACATCATCGATAGCGACACGCCGGATTATCCGATGGCGATCGATGCGGCGGAAATGAATGTCGAATGGGATTCCGGACGGCGCGTGCTGGTTGCCCCCTTCAAGATCATTTCCGGCGCCAACCGGGTCACGTTGCTGGCGCATATCGAACCGCCGAATGGAAACACCACCGACTGGCAGGCCGGCTTGAGCGGTGGCACCATCGTGCTGGCCGGCAATGACGGCGAACAGCCGCTGATCTTCAATCGTATCGCGATCGGCCTGCGCTTCGATACCGACCGGAAGCGCGTCGTGCTGACGCAAGCCGATATCAGCAACGGCGAGATCGGCGTCGCCGGGACCGGCAGCGTCGATTATTCCGGCGAGGCGCGACTCCAGCTTGGTTTCGCCGGCACCCCGATGCCGGCCGCCGCGCTGAAGCGGATGTGGCCGATCCTGATCGTGCCGGAAGTGCGCGAATGGGTGATCGAGCGGATCGAACGCGGCACGCTCCAGCGCATCGAGGTCGGCGTCAATTCGCCGGTGCGCAACCTGTCGCGCAAGGGTCCGCCGATTCCCGATGACGGGCTGGCGATCAATATCACGGCGTCTGGTGTGACCGTGCGGCCGGTCGATGACCTGCCGGTCGTGCGCGACGCCGATTTGAGGGCGCGGGTGACCGGCCGCACCGCCACGGTCAACATCACCCAGGGCATCGCCGACACGCCTGCCGGTCGCAAGGTCACCATTTCGGATTTCGTCTTCGAGGTGCCGGACATGGCGCCGAAGCCGTCGCCCTCGAAGGTCAAATTCCGCATCGATGGAACCGTTGCGGCGGCTGCCGAGATTCTCGCATCCAATCGCCTCAGCGACGTTTCCGCCAATTTCATCGATCCGAATGCGAGCAAGGGAACGGTGACGGCCACGATTATGCTTGGGGTGCCGGTCAAGGGCGCGCTGACCAAGGCCGACACCACCTATTCCGTCACCGCCGATCTCGGCGGGGTTTCCATCGACAAGCTGGTGATGAACCAGAAGCTGGAAGCCAGCACGCTGAAGGTCGTCGCCAACAACAACGGCTACCAGGTCAGGGGCGACGTCAAGATCAACGGCCAGCCGGCTTCGCTGGACTATCGCAAGCCGAATGAGGGCGATGCCGATATCAAGCTGTCGGCGACGCTGGATGATGCCAGCCGCGCGCGCCTCGGGCTTGATCTTGGACCGGCCGTCAGTGGCGCGATCCCGATCAAACTGATCGGCAAGATCGGCGATCATGATTCTCGCGTCGGCATCGAGGCCGATCTCACCTCGCTCCGGCTCGACAATATCCTGCCCGGATGGGTCAAGGTGCCCGGCAGATCCGGCAAGGCGACGTTCAGCGTCGTGAAGAAGGAGCAGTCGACACTGTTCCAGGACATCGTCGTCGATGGTGGCGGCGTCTCGATCAAGGGCTCGCTGGAAGTCGACGCGAATGGCGACCTGATGAGCGCGAACTTCCCGACCTATTCGCCGTCCGAAGGCGACAAGACCTCGCTGAAGGCCGAACGCGGCGCCGATGGCGTCGTGAAGGTGACAATGCGCGGCGACGTGTTCGACGGCCGCGGTTTCCTCAAATCGGCGATCTCGGGCCGGGAAGCCGATGCCAAAAGCAAACCCAAGAACATCGATTTCGACGTCGACCTCAAGCTCGGCTTGGTGGCAGGCTACAACGGCGAGGCTCTCCGCAGCGTCGACGCCAAATTTTCCCGACGCAGCGGCAACATCAAGACCTTTACGCTCTCCGGCAAGGTTGGACGTGATACGCCGGTCAGCGCAGATTTGCGCGGCCGGGTGCAGGGGCAGGGGCGTGACCTGATCATTCTGCAGACCAATGACGCCGGGGCGTTCCTCCGCTTTACCGATGCCAACACTAAGGTTGTCGGCGGACAGCTTGCGCTGGCAATGGAGCCGCCCACGGTTGAACCCACAGCCAAGGAAGGCCTGATCAATATCCGCGATTTCTCCGTCAAGGGAGTTCCTGAACTGGATCGTGCGGCGGCAGGCGGGCCGACCGGCGTGCAGAACGGCGTAGCGTTCTCGGCATTGCGCGCCGAATTCACCCGGCAAAGCGGGCATCTCACCGTCCGCGACGGCGTTGTGAAGGGCCCGACCATTGGGGCCACCATCGAAGGCAGCATCGACTATCTCGCCAACTCGGTCCGCATGAGCGGCACCTTCGTTCCGATGTACGGGCTCAACAACATGTTCGGCCAGCTTCCCGTGATCGGCCTGTTCCTCGGCAACGGCAACAATGAAGGCCTGATCGGCGTCACCTATGAGGTCGTCGGCACCCCCAGCCAGCCGGTGCTGCGCGTCAATCCGATTTCGGCGATGGCGCCCGGTGTGCTGCGCAAGATTTTCGAGTTCAACACCGGCAAGCAAAACAACGCGGTCGAACTCCCGCCGAACAATTAGGGCGTGAGCCCGGCGATCAGCACTGGCCAATCGGCGTCATCCCACGCTAGCTTCCGAAAAAAACCAGGGAGACTGGCGTCATGTTGATTACCAACGTCCGGGCACATCATATCCGCATCCCCTATGACGCCGGCGTGGCGAGCTTCAAGCAGGGCGCCTCGGCGATCTCGGCGCTCGAAATCGTCCTCGTCGAAGTCTCGACCGATGCGGGCGTGACCGGTTGGGGTGACGCTTTCGCCTATGTGTGCCCGAGGTCTACCGCGACCGCCATCGAAGAAATGATCGCGCCGCAGGCGATGGGTCTCGAAGTTCCCGACGCCGCCGGCATTCCCGCCTTCATGGAGCACATCCAGCGCAATCTGCATCTGTTCGGCCGCTACGGCATTACGATGTTTGCGATCTCCGGCCTCGACATCGCGCTGTGGGACCTCGCGGCACGCGTGCAGGGCGTGCCACTTCATCGCCTGCTCGGCGCGCGCAAGCGTACACGGATCCCGGCCTATGCGAGCCTGCTGCGGATCGGAACGCCCGATCTCATCGCCGGCGAATGTGAGACGGCACTGCGTCGCGGCTACACCGCGATCAAACTGCACGAGACGACGGCGCCCGCGGTCTTCGCCGCCCGCCGCGCCATCGGCGCGAACATTCCGCTGATGGTCGACATGAACTGTCCGCTGACTGCAGCGCAGGCCACCGCCTTCGCCCACGAATGCAAGGAGGCCGCGCCGATGTTCCTGGAGGAGCCGGTGTGGCCGCCCGAAGATTTCGCAGGATTGGCTGAGGTCCGCAGGAACGGCGGACTTGATATCGCCGCCGGTGAGAACGCCTGCACCGTCCATCAATTCCGCCAGATGATGCAAGCAGGCGCGGTGAGTTATGCGCAGCCCTCGGTTACCAAGGTCGGCGGCATCACCGAATATCTCGGCGTTGTTGCATTGGCTGATGAGATGGGAGTGAAGCTCATGCCGCATTCGCCCTATTTCGGGCCGGGTCTTCTGGCGACGCTGCAACTACTGTCGGTGCGTGACGACAAGACATTCGTCGAGGTGTTTTACATGAACCAGGCCGCGACCCTCTGGCGCGGCGCCATCGATGTCGCCGCCGATGGCACGGTCGCGGTGCCGGAAGGGCCGGGGCTCGGCTACGAGCCGGACCGCGAAGTCATGGAGCGATACCGCGTCTAAAACAAAAACTACGAAAACAACCC
>JACDAG010000998.1 GCA_013695565.1 Bradyrhizobium sp. | reverse complement strand
CCCGTGATCAGCGCTTCCTGCGCGATCTCGGTGGCGTTGGCGTAGCCGATATAGGGATTGAGCGCGGTCACGATGCCGATCGAGTTTTCGACGCCGCGGCGCAGATGCTCCGCGTTGGCGGTGATGCCGTTGACGCATTTCGAGGCCAGCGTCAGGCAGCCGGCGCGCAGGTGATTGACGCTCTTGAACAGGCTGTGCGCGATGATCGGCTCGAACGCGTTGAGCTGCAACTGGCCGGCCTCGGCCGCAAAACTCACGGTGATGTCGTTGCCGATCACCTCGAACGCGATCTGGTTGACGACCTCGGGGATAACAGGATTGACCTTGCCCGGCATGATGCTGGAGCCGGCCTGCATCGGCGGCAGGTTGATCTCGTTGAAACCGACGCGTGGCCCTGACGACAGCAGGCGCAGATCGTTGCAGGTCTTCGACAGTTTTACGGCGACGCGCTTGAGCACGCCGGAGAGCTGCACGAACGCGCCGCAGTCCTGCGTCGCCTCGACCAGGTTGGTCGCGGTCACCACGGGAATGCCGGTGATCGATCGCAAATGCCGGCAGACCAGCGCGGCATAATCCGGATGCGAATTGATGCCGGTGCCGATCGCGGTGGCGCCCATGTTGATTTCGCACACCAAAAGCACGGCTTCCTTCAGCCGCTGCTCGTCTTCGCCCAGCATCACCGCATAGGTGGAGAATTCCTGCCCCAGCGTCATCGGCACCGCGTCCTGCAACTGGGTGCGGCCCATCTTGATGATGTCCCTGAATTCATCGGATTTGTGTTCGAAGGCCTCGCGCAGCACCGCCATGGCTTCGACCAGCCGCATGATTCCGGCGTAGCCCGCGAGCTTGAGCGCCGTCGGATAGACGTCGTTGGTGCTCTGGCTCATATTGACGTGTTCGTTGGGGTGCAGGAATTTGTAATCGCCCTTCTGCCGGCCGAGCAGTTCCAGCGCACGGTTCGCGATCACTTCATTCGCGTTCATGTTGGTCGACGTGCCGGCGCCGCCCTGGATGACGTCGACGACAAATTGTTCGTGCAAGCCGCCGGCCCGCACTTCCTCGGCCGCCGCGACGATGGCGTCGGCCAATGTGGCGTCGAGCAATCCGAGCTCGCGGTTGCTCTTGGCCGCGGCCAGCTTGATCGAGGCCAACGCCGCGATCAGGTCCGGATAGATCGAGATCGGGGTGCCGCTGATCGGGAAATTCTCGACCGCCCGCAAGGTGTGGACGCCGTAATAGGCCTCCGCCGGCACATCGCGGTCGCCCAACAGATCGTGTTCGCGGCGCGTCGTCATGGGGAGCCCTTTCGGCGCAGTTTCCGTAGGGCTTGATAAGAGCAGGAGACGGCGGCTTTTCCTAGTCTTGAGCTGTTGGCGAGGCCAAAGTGCCGGCGATGTCACCGAACAGGTGTCAGCCATGCCCCCCGCTAAACACAATGCGGGAGACCACAACCGAGAGGACGGGATGGCGTGAAAACTTGGCTCATCTGCCTGCGCGCGAACAAGCCGAAGCTTTCGGACCCCTGCCGCAAGGTGGTGGAATCGCGGGGCGCGGATAGTGGAGCGACGGCGAGCTTCAGGCTGTCGACAGACCGAAATTAGTCGTCGCCAAACAATCTGATCCTGGGCGTTTCGAGTCTCGCAGGCTCTGACGCGAAGGCTTGGGTCGGCTCGGTTTCTTGCCTGACGCTCTGCTCGACCTCGCGCAGTTCCTGATCCTGCCTCGGCCGGCGGCGTTCAGCCCATTGCTGGCGACGTTCAAACCATTGCTGACGGCGCTCGGCCCTGCGCTTTTCCTGGGCGGCGCGTCTTGCCTCCCGCCTGACATCGGCGTCGCGTGTCTTCACGTCGGCGTCGCGGACCCTCACGTCGGCGTCGCGTGCCTTCACGTCGGCGTCGTTCGCTCTGGCAAAAGCGGCTTCCGGCGGCTTGACCTGCTCGGATGTTGCGGCTTGCGTCACGGGTGCAGCGGGTTGGGTAACGGGTGCTGCGGCTTGCGGCGGTGACGCCGCCGGCGCGCTTGCGGTCACATTTTCTGCGGGCCGCGCTTCGGCCGGCTTCGCCTGCGTTGAGGTCTCAATCTTTACCGGTTCCGACGGCGCATTACTCGTTGCCGGGATCGGCTTCGGCGACATCCGCTGCTCGAGCTTGCTCATCTCGATCTTGGGTTCATGGGGACTGACGACGTTGGAAATGATCAGTCCGCCACCAACGCCGACGGCTAAAGCCGCAACCACGGTTCCCACGCCTGCAAAATAGGCCATCGATGTACGCATGGTTCGGCTCCTTAGATCCATGCGGGCAACGCGTTGATTTGGCCGAAGTTCCTGTGCGGGATGTGGGGGAACCGAGGGAACCGGCGGCGGCGAATGGCCGCCGCAATGGCTCAGATCATGGAAGCTACTTTTTCCAGCCCGATAATGCGGGCAAGCGAGCGTACTTCGCTCTTCTGGTCTTCGCGCAACTGGAACAATAACGGCATCGCCGCCGACTTCAATTGCTGGACTTCGTCAGCCTCGGGATCGATGGGAATGCCGGCGCCGTTGGGATCGGCCTGCCGCTTTGCATGAATCTTGCGGGCGACCGCGCGCAACGCAGTCTCCACCGGCGGCCAATAGGATTCCTGCGATGCGGACAGTTTCAGGCGGTCCTTGATCCCGGCGATCTGGATATCGCTGAGCAGCGCGTAATTCTTTTGCGGGGCCGGCTTGGCGGCGGCCTTGGGCTTGGCGGGTGCAACGATCGGTGCGGCAGCGGGCGCCGCAATTTTCGGAATTCCGAGATCGGCCGGGGCGGTCGAGGCATAGGCCTGGCGCAGCGGCTCGCTCAGCACGGGAGCAGCCTGCGGCGGCTCGAAGGCGGCGAGTGCTGCGACAACGAGCCGGTCCTTCTTGCTTTCCCTGTTGGCGACCGGGCCTTTGAAATCGGAGCTGGAGGCCAGTTCGTAGCGCGCGGCGGGTACGCTATCGCGGCCGAGAATCGCGGTGGCGGCGGCGCCGACCACGAGGAAACAGGTCAACGCGACGATCGTAATGACTTTGGTCAACAAGATCTCCATTCCGCCGATGGGATGGTCTAAAAATTGGACGGTAATTAAGGCTTTACCATGCCGTCGAAGGGGTTACTCCCTCCGGAAAAGCGCGGGATCGCATCAAATCGGCAAAGAATCAGGCCGCCGCGGCCAGATCGTAGGCTTCCTGGATGTCGGCGACGATATCGGAGGCCTCCCAGAGCGCGTCGGGCGCGACCGAGCGCAGGCTGATGGTCCAGTTGCTTTTTCCGGTGCGGGGCATGCTGACGATGTCGAATTCGACATTGCGGCACAACGGATGCCGGTCCAGCGCGCGGGTCACCCGCCACTTGATTTCATCGATGGTGGCCGGGGTTTTGGCATAAAACTGATCGAAATCCATCTTGCGCCCCCTTGTTTGCGGATCGCCCCGCCGTGGCGGCCGACTATCCTGAGGGGCTATTGTTGGGACGGATTTGGTTAACGGCCCGTTAAGGGGCGAAACGGGACGAGAAGCAGCCCCCGCATGACGGACGCGACACCCGAGACGACGATCGCCCTGGCCAAACCGTCGGTCCGCGCAGCTTTGCTGGCGGCCGCGATCATTTCGACCGGCACGCTGCTGCTCGCGACCTTCGAATTGTCGATGGCGGACTTTCCTTCCGGCATTGTCCTGCTCGGCATCCTGCCGCTGACGGCACTGCTGTTCTTCGGCTGCTGCGTCTGGACGGCAACGCTGCTGCTGCGCATCCGCAAGGGCGGCGCGAAATTCGCAATCCCGTTCCTGATTTGCGCGGCGACGCTGGCGCTGCTGGTCTACGCGCCACTGCGAGGGGTCGCGCTGCAGAAGAATTTCTACTGGCACCGCGCCGACCGCGAACGGATCGTCGCCCGCATCGAGGCCGGCGAGTTCAAGCCCAATGTCGACTACAACAGATCCATGATCGCGCTGGGCGACAAGGAGCCCAACGTTTCCGCGGGCGGTAACGACGTCATCGTCGACAAGGCCGATGGCGGCACTTATGTGCTGTTCCTGACCTCGCGCGGCCTGAAACACTATTTCACCGGCTTCCTGCGGGTGCCGCCGGGCAGCGATCCCAAGGACTTCTTCGAATTCGACGACAAGCCGCCGAGCCAGCTCGTGCGCTACGACAAGGATTGGTACTTCGTGGCGAACTAGCCGATCAGGATTCTTGCCGCCGCCGCGCGATATTCGGCCAGCGTCTGCGCAACGAGTTCATCGACGGCAAGCACTTCCGTCACACCTGATGTGGAATGCCCGGCGCTCCAGATGTCGCGCCAGCGTTTGGGACGGTTTTCACGGG
>JACDAG010000955.1 GCA_013695565.1 Bradyrhizobium sp. | reverse complement strand
GGATGATCGCACTCCAGGTCAGACCGAGGGAGATCAGCCACCACACCGGCTGCTCGACGGCGCTTTGGTTGATCACAACGCTGAGTGCGGCAAACGCAATGCCGACGGCGGCGCCGAGCAGAAAATAATTGATCCAGTAGGAGCGGGGCAGCGAGAGTTCGCCGCGCCAGTGCCGCGCGATGAAGTTCTGCGCCGGCGGCTTGGGCAGTGGCGGCGGCAGCGCCAGCGGCAGCTGCGGCGGCATGGAGCAGGTGAGCCCGAGCGCGTCGGCAACAGCCTGTTCGGCGCCATGGTTCACGGCGGATGTTTCGACGGGCTCGGCCGTTAAACCGGATGGCAGCGGGTTGGTCATGGCAGCGGTCCTGTTTCCGTTCCCTTCAACAGGGCCAGACCGACACGCCGGGAGAATTTCCGTGGACATCGCTGTCTCCTGTTCGGAGGACGGACCATTCCCGCCAGCCGTGAAAACAGGGATATGAGAGAGGGTGGGAAGCTGCTGTGACGAACGTCACAGTCCAGGGCAGGTCAGCAGCAAGCCTCGTCATGCGCGCGCAGAAAGCGGTTCAGGCGATGCTCTGTTCCGAATTCCGAAACACCGGGCTTCAGGGGCGCGCAGCGATGATCGCGAGCGCGTCGGCGCCGCTGACCGGGCGATCAAACGGCAATTTCAGAAAATCCGCGGGCTCGCCCACAATCGCCCTGTCCAGCATCGTCCGATAGCGGCGCCTCGGAATTTCGACCGCGCCAAAGCTCTTCAAATGCTCGGTCACATATTGGGTATCGAGCAGTTCAAACCCGCCCTCGATCAGCCGCGCCACCAGATGCACCAGCGCCACCTTCGAGGCGTCTCTGATGGTGTGGAACATGCTTTCGCCGAAGAAGGCGCGGCCGAGGCTGACGCCGTAGAGGCCGCCGACCAGATCGTCGTTCTGCCAGACCTCGACGCTATGGCAGTGGCCGAGCTGGTGCAGCCCGACATAGAGATCGCGGATCCGCTTGTTGATCCAGGTGTCGTCGCGTCCGGCCTGAGGCGCCGCGCAGCCTGCGATCACGGCCTTGAAGGCGGTGTCGACGGTCACGGTGAAGGCATCCGAGCGCGCGGTGCGGGCGAGCCGCGAGGCGATGCGAAAGCCGTCGAGCGGGATCACGCCGCGCATTTCCGGCTCGACCCAGAACAGGGTCGGATCGTCGGCGCTTTCGGCCATCGGGAAGATGCCGCAGGCATAGGCGCGCAGCAGCACCTCGGGCGTGATTTCGGAAGCAGCAGAGTCGCGCGACGTCATGGCGGGAGGATAGCAGGACGCGCGATTTCTGGAAGTTCGGCCTGATCTTCGGGCTGATCTATTTCGCCGGGCTGCTGCTGATCGTGCTGCCGTGGCTGCAATGGGGGGTGGGAGCCCTAACTCGCAGCGGCATTCGGCTTCGACATCGGCGCTTTGACGTAGCGAAACCGCAGCACGATCCGGGTCCCGGAATGCTCGGGATCGCGGGCGACGTCGGCTTCGAGTTTCGATGCCATCGCGGAGACGATGCGCTGGCCCATGCCGGTGGAACGCGGGTCGACCTTGACGTTGAGGCCGACGCCGTCGTCGGTGATCGACACCACCAGATCGTCGCCCTGCACCTTGAGGTCGACATGAATCGGACCTGCGCCGTCGGGGTAGGCGTATTTGACGGCGTTCATGACCAGCTCGTTGACGATGATGCCGATCGCGACCGCGCGGTCCGGATCGATCTCGATCGGCTCGGCCTTCAGCGTCAGCCGCGACATCCGGTTGCCTTCGGCCGAGCGCCGGAGATCCTCCAGCAGCGCCTCGAGATACTGGTTCAGAAGCACGCTCTTGAGATCGTGCGAAGTGTAGAGCCTGCGATGGACCTGGGCGACCGCGGCGACGCGCCCCATCGCATTGGTGAGTGCCGCCTTGACGTCGTCCTGAGTCGCGGAATTGGCCTGCAAATGCAGCAACGAGGCGATGATTTGCAGCGAGTTGCCGACGCGGTGGTTGACCTCGCGCAGCAGCACTTCGCGTTCGGCCGCCAGCGCCGCATAACGGTCGCGCGAGGCGTGGACTTCCGCTTCGGCGTCATCGCGGGCTCTTTGAATCGCGGCCTGCCGCAACGCGCCGTTGACGGCGACCTGGAGCAGGGGGATGAAATCGCCCTGCACATCCTTGACCAGATAATCGGCTGCACCCGCCTTCAGCGCGGTGACGGCGATCGCCGAATCCTGCGAGGCCGTGACGAACACCACCGGCGGCGCGCCCGGGATCGCCAATATCCGTTCCAGCGTTTCGAGCCCGTCGAGACCGGGCATGTACTGATCGAGCGCAATGGCGTCGATGCCGCCTTGCGCCAGCCGGTCGAGGCCCTGCTGGCCATCGGCGGCATGCACGACCTTGAAGCCGAGCCGCGTCAGGCCGCGGTCGACCAGCCGCGCCAATGCGGCATCGTCGTCGATATAGAGCAGGGTCGGCGTCGTTTGGTTCATGTGGCGGCTGGGGGTACCTGGATGACGGAGAAGAACAGGCCGAGCTGGCGAATGGCGTTGGCGAAGCTTTCGTAATTCACCGGCTTGGTAATGTAGACGTTGCAGCCGAGTTCATAGCAACGCTTTATTTCATGGGAATCATCCGTCGTGGTCAAAACCACGACCGGCGTTGCCTTCAGATATTTGTTTTCCTTGACCCGCTTCAGGATATCGATACCCGACGTGTCGGGCAGATTGAGATCGAGCAGGATCAGGAGCGCATTGCCCTTGTGCTCGAGTCCCGTGCCATCCTTGCCGAACAGGTAGTTCAGCGCGGCTGTACCGTTGGTGAACGGGATGATTTCATTGTTGACGCCGGAACGGCGGATGTTCCGCTCGATCAGGCGGGCATGGCCCTCGTCGTCCTCGATCATGATGATAGTGACTGGATTACTCATGACTGTTTGTTCCGGTTACTAATGTTCCATTTGATCGGCAGTGTAATCGTGAATGTGCTGCCGTGGTGAAGTTCCGACGCGACCGACAGGGTTCCACCGAGCCGCCGCACCAGTGCGCGGACATGCGCGAGGCCAATGCCTTGCCCGGGTTTGTCCTGGGTTCCGGCGCGGCGGAACAGCTCAAAAATCCGCTGATGGTCCTTGGAATCGATGCCGCGTCCATTGTCCGATATCTCGAAGATCGCAAAGCCGAGCTTGGTACGGCCGCGCACCTGGATGTCCCCGGGAGTGCCGGTCTTGAGGTATTTCAGCGCATTGT
>JACDAG010000951.1 GCA_013695565.1 Bradyrhizobium sp. | reverse complement strand
CCTCAAGGCCTTGCAGGTCGCGCCAAAAAAACCTGACGCGAAGAAGCCGAAAGGCAAGTAAGGCGCCGTTAAAGTGCACTGCCCGACACTATTCCGGTTCAAGTAGCTATCATACTTGAATAGGAATTTGTCATAAGGCATTGAAGTTATTATACTTGTTATATATTCCCGATTCCGGGCAACACTGGTCCTGTTTGCTGAAAGAGCGTGGTCAAGAGGTTGTGTCGGGGCGGGGACACGCTATTGTCGCGGCCCGGCGGGGGCGCGGCGACGCGCTCCGCCGAGCGCCGCTATCGGCGGATGCTTTCAGCACGCGGCCAGGCTCGAACAGGGCTGCAAAGAGATCAGGTTTCCGGGACGTTCATGCCTCAAAAGGTTCGAATCGCGCTTGACGCCATGGGTGGCGATGTCGGCGCATCGGTCGTCATTCCCGGCGCGGCGACGTCATTGGCCCGGCATCCCGACTCCGAATTTCTGATGTTTGGCGACAGCGCGCTGATTGAAGCGCAGCTCGCGAAATATCCGGCCTTGAAGAAGGCCTCGCGCGTGACCCACACCGACGTCACCGTCGCGATGCACGACAAGCCGAGCCAGGCGCTGCGCCGTGGCCGCAAGAACTCGTCGATGTGGCTTGCGATCGACGCCGTGAAAAAGGGCGAGGCCGATGTTGCGGTCTCCGCCGGCAATACCGGCGCGCTGATGGCGATGGCGCGCTTCCATCTGCACACCATGCCGGGGATCGATCGGCCCGCCATTGCCGGCGTGTGGCCGACCATGCGCGGCGAGTCCGTGGTGCTCGATCTCGGTGCCAGCATCGGCGGCGACCATCATCATCTGGTGGCGCTGGCAGTGATGGGCGGCGCCATGGCCAGCGTGCTGTTCGACAAGCCGCGCCCGACGGTCGGTCTCCTCAATATCGGGGCCGAGGAAGTGAAGGGTGGCGAGGAGATTCGCGCGGCCTCCAAACAGCTGCGTGCGATGAACCTGCCGGAGCTCGACTATATCGGTTTCGTCGAGGGCGACGGCATCGCCAAGGGCGCCGCCGACGTGATCGTGACGGAAGGATTTAGCGGCAACATCGCGCTCAAGGCCGCCGAGGGAACCGCGCGCCAGATGTCGGAATTCCTGCGCAGCGCCATGGCGTCGAGCTGGCGGTCCCGGATCGGCTATCTGTTCGCCCGCAACGCATTTGCGGCGCTCCGCCACAAGCTCGACCCCAACAAATCCAACGGCGGCATGCTGTTAGGCCTCAAGGGCGTGGTGGTCAAAAGCCATGGCGGAACCAACGCCGAAGGCTTTGCCTATGCGGTCGATGTTGGCTATGAGATGGTCCGCTGCGATCTCCTCACCAAGATCAATCAAATGCTCAATCGCGACGGCAGTGCGCTGGCTCAAGCGCAGACCGCGCAGGAGGCTGTCTCGTGACTGCGAAACGTTCGGTCGTGCTCGGCTGCGGCTCCTATCTGCCGCAGAAGGTGCTGACCAATGCCGAGCTGGCGGCCCGAATCGACACCTCGGACGAGTGGATCGTGCAGCGCACCGGCATCCGGCAGCGCCATATCGCCGCCGATGGCGAATTCACCTCGCATCTGGCGATCAACGCCGCGCGCGCCGCCCTCGATCATGCCGGCCTTGACGCGCAGCAAATCGATCTGATCGTGCTGGCGACCTCGACGCCGGACAACACCTTTCCGGCGACCGCGGTTGCGGTGCAGAACGCGCTCGGTATCAACCATGGCGTCGCCTTCGACCTGCAGGCGGTATGCTCCGGTTTCGTGTTTGCGCTGGCGACCGCCGACAATTTCCTGCGCTCCGGGTCGCACAAGCGCGCGCTGGTGATCGGCGCCGAGACGTTCTCGCGTATCCTCGACTGGACCGACCGCGGCACCTGCGTGCTGTTCGGCGATGGCGCCGGCGCCGTCGTGCTCGAAGCGCAGGACCAGCCGGGCCAGCCGACCGACCGTGGTATACTGACGACGCATCTGCGTTCCGACGGCCGGCACAAGTCAAAGCTCTTTGTCGATGGCGGTCCGTCCTCGACCCAGACCGTCGGCCATCTCCGGATGGAGGGCCGCGAAGTGTTCAAGCACGCGGTCGGCATGATCACCGACGTGATCGTCGATGCGTTCAATGCCACCGGCGCCACCGCCGAGGCCATCGACTGGTTCGTTCCGCATCAGGCCAACAAGCGAATCATCGATGCTTCGGCGCACAAGCTTCATATTGCGCCGCAGAAGGTGGTCCTGACCGTCGACCTTCATGGCAACACCTCGGCGGCGTCGATCCCGCTGGCGCTCAACGTCGCGGTCAAGGACGGACGCATCAAGAAGGGCGATCTGGTGCTGCTGGAGGCGATGGGTGGCGGCTTCACCTGGGGTTCCGCGCTCGTTCGCTGGTGAGGCTTAAGTAAAATACCCGACAAATCTGTCGCGGTCTTTCATGGCGGGGCGAATTCAGCAAAAGTGGGTACCGGTTTTGCGGTGCGAATTCGCCCTAAAGATGTAAATTTGACGCGTTTTCTTTACGCGAACCGCTCCGCACTTCGCTTGAAAACGCCATGTCGCATGATGGTCACTGTTGACCATTGCGTGCTAACCTCATAATTTCAGGGAATAAATTGTTCGCCGAGAGTGCGGGGCAGGCGATGACCGGGACCGGAAAAACAGTCACACGCGTCGATTTGTGCGAGGCGGTCTACCAGAAGGTGGGCTTGTCGCGAACGGAATCGTCTGCGTTCGTCGAACTCGTTTTGAAAGAAATCACCGATTGTCTTGAGAAGGGCGAGACGGTGAAGCTGTCGTCGTTCGGCTCGTTCATGGTGCGCAAGAAGGGTCAGCGGATCGGACGCAATCCGAAGACCGGCACCGAAGTACCGATCTCTCCGCGTCGCGTGATGGTGTTCAAGCCGTCGGCCATCCTGAAGCAGCGCATCAATGGCCATGCTGTGACGAATGGCGACGCCAAGGACGATTAGCGCGACTTCGAGCGAACTGCGTACCAGTTGATGTGAAGGACGCGTCAGGATAGTCACGTAAGCGTCTTGGGTTTCTCTTCATTCTCTTGAACTGCGAGGAGCAAGCATTTGGACAAGGCGCCGGATGCGTTCCGTACCATCAGCGAGGTCGCGGACGATCTCGACATTCCCCAGCACGTGCTGCGATTCTGGGAAACGCGATTCACCCAGATCAAGCCGATGAAGCGAAGCGGCGGGCGGCGGTACTACCGTCCCGACGATGTCGATCTGCTCAAGGGTATCCGCCGCCTGCTGTATGGCGAGGGCTACACCATCCGCGGCGTGCAGCGGATCCTGAAAGAGCACGGCATCAAATCGGTGCAGGGTCTCGCCGACCAGAACTCCGCCGTGTCGTTCGGCGCGGTCGAGGAGGCGATTGGCCTCAGCCTGCAGGAGCCCGAGGAGGGCGAGGCCGGCGGTATCGAGGGCGTTGGTCTCGATGGCGATGACAACGATTACGAAACCGACAAGGGTATCGATTATCGCTTTGTCGAGACCGACGAGGACGGCCTGCTTGTGCCGTTCGGCAAGGGCAAGGCGGCGCCCGGCCCGGTCGGTGGCCCCGACCGCGAACGCCTCGAACGCGTGGTGCAGGACCTGGTGGCTTGCCGGCAATTGCTGGATACTGCGATGAAGGACGGCTGAGGGCAGCTGGAACCGCGACGGATGGGCGATTTCGGGCCAATTCCGGACGGTTTCCGGGACGGATCGCGCGCCTTGCGCAGGGCGCGGATCGCAGCTAATGGAACGGCATCGGAGCGTGGCGCAGCCCGGTTAGCGCACTAGTCTGGGAGACTAGGGGTCGGAGGTTCAAATCCTCTCGCTCCGACCAATAAAAGCCCCGGTAATACGGGGCTTTTTGCATTCATGGCTCCAAACGCCGGGGCACGAAAACAAAACGAAGTCGGGCAAACGCCGGCGTATTCGGGACAAAAGTCCTCACCAAAATCCCCACCGAAGTCCCGAACTCGCCAGACCGTTCCCGCCGCGTTCTGGCTCTCTCGCCGCGCTATTTTCCTGTGACGTAATATTCACCGAGACGCCGGCCCAGGTGTCCGGCATGATTCCGGCCCCGAGCGCGCCACCGGGCGGCAGGACTGGAATAGGCATCAAGAATGACAGACCACGACGTGGCTTGAGCTACCGCGGCTAGGCACACGCACGGGGCCGCCGGTCAAACAGAGTCGGCGGCTGCTTTTCTCTTCTTCGCGCCTGATTTTATAAAATAGACGCCAACCTGATTACCGTTCACCCAGGCGAGTTCACAGCGCCGATATGCCGTTCCCATCGACGAAAGCACCAGGAAAAACTCCCTCATGGCGAGGCCCTCAACCGAGCCGTCGACGGTCAGCTTAGCGCCGCTGTCCGACACGTCTTGCATCGTGCAGGGGCGCCGCCAGGTACCGTCGATCGCCATCATGTTGGCGGAGAAGCCCTTCTCAAATACGACCCGATGTGCCTTGCGCTGTTCTGTCATGAACCGCTCGATGCAGCATGAAGGAAATTCAATAGGAGAAACACCCGCCGGTTGATGCCCTCCGGCGAGTTTCTTGCGCAACTCTCGCGGGGCCTTGGGGCAATCCGCGATTGTGCAGATCACAACAGCCGGCAGTTAAGGAATTTCGCAAGCCCGCCGGGCGTGAAGCGGCGGCTCGGTCACGGCGCCACCCAGAGATAACTGGCTGGGGTTTAACAGCCCGGTTTGAGACCGCGGCATGCGCCGGCAGATTGCAGAACCTGAGTCGCGGCAGACCGGTGGCGCTCTTTGCCATCGGCTTTTTGCAGTCAGGGCGGACAGGCTCCGAGTGTCACGCAAAACGGACGTTATACCCGCCGCAGCCTTGAGCTAGCGGGAACTAACGGGCATCCGAAATGTTGCTTGGTAATGCCCGTTAGATATTTTGTTGCGGCAGCGGTGGGAGCCGCGTTCGGACTCTTGTTTGTTTTTACCTCCGATTTTGCAGGGGCCTACATGCGATGGGTGATGGCGCTACTTGCGCTGATCGGTGGCGCGAAGTTGGGCGCTGGTACCTATTACCTGTTTGACATGGCGATGGGCGACGCTCCAGATCTTACCGGGCCGCCACGCAAGTAGTCGATTTCTACCCCGGTCTCCACATGGGCCGCGATAGCCGAGCGCAGGCGCTTTTGGGGTAGGCGAAGAGGCTGCACCCGACTATCCGGCCGCCGCGGCGAGGCGGCGGGGTTGAAAGGATCATGATTCCAATGATCTCTTCGGTGCACAAGGTCACATAACTACAGAGCGGCTATTTTCCCCTTTGCAGCCTGGAGGAGTACACGAGTGGCGAACGACAGGTAGCCGCGCGAGTTCGATGACCCGATCGAGACGCCTGACGACGCACGCTTCACCATTGCGTGAGAGGGGCAGCCGACATCGCCGAGCATCATCTTGAACGACAGCGGACCGCGCGGAAACATGCGATGCGGGAGCGCGGCGAGGGTTGCCATCCCGGCTGGAGAACCGATGACGGCCGTAGTCCTACGGAGTAAATCTTCACTGTTCTGACCGGTTTCGTGCGCATCGTATTCGGATGGCCGAGCCAGTTCGGGAAATCCGCGAGTGCGAGAATTGCCACGCTGAAATGCGGTCTTTGGGCAAGCTGCCCGCGATCGGGGCGAAGCCCTTGATCAAGGTGTTCGGTTGCTACGGGTGCAACCGCGTTGAAACGGAGACATATTAAGGCCGCGTCAGTGAGCGGCCACTTTCATTCGTTGCTTCGCTTGTCACCATTTTTGATCGGGGGCATTGCCATGAGAATATTTTGGATAGTTGCCGTTGCGGCTGGATTCCTTTTCTTCATCGACTACGAATTTTATAACGGTCACCACTGGCAATTAGTATCGACGATGATGCGCCAAATTGGCCGTTCGCTCGGCTGGCGTTGATGAACGACAAGGCGGCAGCGTGAGCGAACGCGACTGGCAGCGCAAATTCGACGAACCGATTGAGACGCCAGACGGCACGCGTCTCAACGCGTGCGCAAGGCGGTCGCCTCCGCATGCGGCAAGCCGAAGTAATCAGTTACAAAGAGGCCGCCACAATTGGCGGCCTCTTTCATTTTGAATCGATTCAGAGCCGCGACGTACGGCCCTTCGCCAATCCCTAACTCGCGCTCGAACTTAACGAGCCCGGA
The DNA here is from genome assembly GCA_013695565.1 of Bradyrhizobium sp. GTDB lineage: Bacteria > Pseudomonadota > Alphaproteobacteria > Rhizobiales > Xanthobacteraceae > Bradyrhizobium. The sequence continues at coordinate 6,143 of JACDAG010000951.1, read as the reverse complement.
GCGTCCGACTGGCCGGACGCCCGCCGGGATCGGATTTTCCTTGCGATCGCAAGGCCGATCAATGTCGCCAGGAACACCGGCGGGAAATCGAATACCTGGAAAATTGCAGCAAATCCGGGCAGACCACGGTCAAGCGAGAAGTAAAAGCCGATCGGCAGGCTGACCGCTGCGCACCAGGTCCAGTCCTTGCCCATCCATCCGATCACAGCACCGAGGGCGATGATGAAGGGGAGCGCAGCCGAGAAGAAAATCGACAGCCAGAATATGAAGAGATAGAGCCCGGCAAATCCCAAACCGGCGACGATGACGGCGCCAACGATCAGGATGGCCAGAATCTTTGGCATATTGTGTATGGCCCGGACGAATTCAAACGCGGGACGGTCGGGCGCTGCGTCACGTCGGTTGGTCGGCTGGGCCTCTGGTGTGGCGGTCACACGGCGGGACACAAAATCCGTCGCGAACAGGATCGTGGGTCCGATGACGAGGCTGTGTGCGATGAGAGCAGGAAGGTGGACCATGAGCATGATCACGACCGCACCGGCCGAAGAGAGAAAAAGCTGTCCCAGCATTGAAGGTATTTCAGCCGCGGTCAGCATCGGCAGCAGCAGATAGATGCCGCCCAGCCCCGGACAGACGATCGACATGAACCAGGCGAACAGCTCTATCCGCAACAGCGCAAACGATCCCCGGATGAACTTTCGCGTCGGACCTTGAGGTATCTGCCGCGGCCACGTGGCGTACGCAAACAACGCTACAAGGATCACGGGGAGCCAGACCGGCGACCAATTTGTTGTCTGGGGGAGCGGCTGGTCGAGATGGAGACCGCCGATCACTTTCGGTTCGGTGGGATAGGAAAAAATGGTCGTCCACAAAAAATAGGCGTAGTAGCCGGCGAACAATGCGGCGGCCATTCTTCCGATCCGGATGATTTTGGGTTCGGTTAATTCAAATGGCGGCATCGGCATCAGTCGGCCCTCAGCATGGCTGCGGTTCGCCAAATTTGCACTTCAGCAACGCCCGGACCGGGCGCTGTGTCGATTCCATCTCGACCTGGATGCGATCCGTGGTGGAAAGCTCCTTGCCGAGCTCCGCGATACGGGCCCTGGCCTTGTCGTTGCCGCCGTCACGGTTGGCCCGCTGATACAACGCATAGATCGCCTTCACATCGCGGACGCCGCCGAGCCCGTTGTCCAGCGCGTTGGCGTAAGCCATCGCACAGGAAGCGTTGCTGCTCTGGTCCACGCAGCGCTTGAGGATCTCGAGGCCCTTGGCGACGTCAGGCTTTCCGTTTCGGGGGCCAAAGCTGATGTAGAAATTGGCGAGCAGCTCCACCGCATGATGCTCGTTACGCTCTGCGGCGCGGTTGAGCCATTTCAGCGCCTCGGACGGATCATCGGTAATCCCGGCCATGTAGGCTTGCATGCGGCGCGTTCCGACCATCGCCTGGGCTTCCGCATCGCCCTGGCCGGCGGCTTTTTCGGCCAACCGGTCGCCCTCGAGTTCGTCCTTGGCGACGCCCCGGCCGGTGTAATGGAGATCGGCCAGAAACAGCGTCGCCCTTGAATCGCCGCGGTCGGCCGCAAAGCCGAAATATTTCGCGGCGCGGCCGGGATCGATGCTGCCCATCCAGCCCGACAGATATCCCTGGCCGGCCACGCGCGCGGCATCGACATCGCCTTGGGTGGCCGCGCCCAGGATCAGCTTCTGTCCCTTCTCGAGATCGTGCTGCAGTCCCGGCGTGCCGATGATGTGCAGCACACCGAGCACCGCCATCGACTTCGGATCGGATTTGCCGGCGGCCTGCTCAAGCAAGCCGGACCCGCCGCGAAGCATGCCGTCTTCCGGTCGCGCCATCGTCGCCAGTCCGCGCACCAGCAACACGTGGGGGTGATCCGCAGCGGCCGGCTGCAGCAACTCCAGCGCCTTGTTCGGATCCTTGTTCCGGTAGGCGCGCCATGCCTCGGTCAGCTGGGACCGAAGCGGTTCGGGATCGTTGGCGAAATAGGTCTCGTCGAGGCCGAGTTCGTTCAGCCGCGGGGCCAGATTTCCGCGCCGTGCGAATTTGACGATATCACCGGGGTCGGGGAGGGCGTGTGCGGTTGGCGCCGGGCTGACGGCGCTTTTCGCCGCTTTGCCGATCATCGGGACCGATTGGTATCCGTGAATGAAGAAAAGCGCCACGGCTCCGATCACAGCAAATTCGACGAAGCCACGAAAGCTGTTGTCGGTCGAATATAGATCGCGCAGGAGGCGGAACGGCCCCTTCTTGTCGGCCTGCAGAAGGTGCGATTGACCAGACATTAGTGCCCGGCCATCGCGCGCTGCACGTTCAACACGGGCTGTTCGCGGTTGCTGCGAACGGTCTCGACGCTGACCTTGTCGCCATCCTGGATCAGACGGATTTCGGCGGCGCCCGCGCTGCGCGCCTCGATCAGACCGTCGGTGATCTGGCGCTCGATCGCGCGCGTCATGTCGCGCACGCCGCCTTGCATGCGGCCGGAGAGCGCGTCGATCGCCCGCATCAGGATCTGCGGATCGATGCCGCCGCCCGTGATTGTCAGATTGAACTGTTGCGCGATGCCTTCGATCTCCAGCGCAACCACGCGGGCGATGTCCAATCCCTTCAGTGGCCGGAATGCAAACACATCGTCGATGCGGGAGAGCACTTCCGGCGCGAACTGGGCGTCGGCGAGGGCAGCTTTGGCGAGCCTGCCGATCTCCTCGGCGGACTCATTGGCTTGCTCGGCGATTTCAGCGATGCGCCGCGACGCCGCGTTGGTAGTCAGGACGAAGATCGCCTCATTGGTGGCAACCCGGGCGCCGTCGCTGACTTCGGTGATGAAGCCGTCGTTCCAGGCCGTCAGGAACCGCTTGTGGACCTCGGGATGGGCCTTCTCGAATTCGTCTAGCAGCACGACGGCGTTCGGCACGTCGCGCAGTGCGGCGGTCAGGGCGCCATAGCTGTTCGATCCGACATAGCCGCGGGCCTGTCCGAACAGGCTGGCGGCGGCATGGGGTTGGCCGAACTGGCTCATGTCGAAAAAGTGCAGATGACTTCGCGCGCCATAGAGCTCTTCGGAAAGAATCTTTGCGAAATGCGTCTTGCCGACGCCGGGCGCGCCCGCCAGGCAGAACACCGCGACGGGCTTGTCGAGCCGTTTAGCGGCGATGCGCCGACGCAACTGCTGGGCAATGGCCTTGATCGCACCGTCTTGTCCGATCACCTTGGCGCGAACGCGCTCGGCCAGATCTTCGGCATCGATCGTGACCAGATCCTGGCTCCGCTTTTCGTAAGCCTCCTGCAGGGTGGTCTTGTTGGAAAGCCGATCAAGAATGTCCATTGCGAACCTCGGGAGGTAGGAACCTCTGTAAAGGAAGATGGCAAGCGCGGCGCCGGCGGCACCGATCACCACCGTGATGGCGAGCGGGAAAGAGGCCTGGTCAATCATGATCAGCGCGAGCAACAACAAGAGCCGGACCAACCAGGGATTCATGGCATCACCTCGATGCGTTCGCCCGGCCGCATGATGCGCATCGGCATCACGCCAGCGCCGGTCGCAAAGGCGATCGTGACGCCGCCGGCGACGCCGTCGCGGAGCGCCGTGACATGGATCGGCGCGCCCTCCAACAAGACCGCCACGGGTGTCCAGCTCTTGGTCAGCACGACCTGCTGGGTCAGTCCAGAACTCTCGACCGCGATCGTATCGCCGTCGGGATCGATGCTGTCGGTGAACACGATCCAGCCGATGCGCCGTTTTCCTTCGATCACGGTTTGCGCTATCTCGGCGCGCTGCGCCGTCGTCACCTTCAGTGCGGCAACGGCGGCGGCGACGCCCGCGCGGTCATCCGGGGCAACGAAGGTCACGATATTGGCGGAGAGGTCTTCGGGACGCGACGGCGCCTTGCCGGCCTCGGGTTGGTCGATGCCGGTCGAGGCGTAAACTCCACCGCCGATGATGCCAAGCAGCAGCAGGATCGGCACCAGTCGCGACGCTTGCCGCGCCGCCAGCGGCGGCGCTAGCTCTGGCTCGTCGTCTGGAAATGTCATGCCGGTCCCCGAAAACTGCCCGGAGAGGTTGCACAGCGAATCGAAGTGCAGTGTTAATTTCGGGCGACGGCGGGTCGCTCTACGTATGGATGGTTACTGCCTGCTGTGGCGATTTCGTCAATTTGAAAGCGTTGTTTCCGAATGGAACTAACGCCAGGCGCTGCGTTGCGACCGATCAATCCGCGGCCAGATCAGGCCCAGCCTTACTCGTCGCGGGAAGAGAAAATCGGGAATAATTCCACGTCGAAAGCGAATTGGAGCACCAGTGCGACCGTGGATACGATCGCGGCCAGTTCGACCAGCACGAACGTAAAAATGGCGGTCAGTCCGATGACGGTGTTTTTGCGTCCGTTGAACATGGTCCCTTCCTCGAGGAAATCACTTAGCATCGGGCCCATCGGCTTGGGTCGATCGTGTGATTTTAACACTAACGGGGAACCCGCTCGATGTGGCGTTTTTCGGGAAGCGGAAATTTGCGAATAGAAGCAGACGCATTCTCCGGCCCGCCCGAGGGCGGGGCATCTGTATCGCGAGGGCCGAGGTCGGGAAAACCGATCGTCAGCCCGATTTGTTGATCTTTTTTACTTTGGCGTCGGTCGCCTCAATCGATGCGGCCAATTCCAGGATCGCCTTCGCGAGCAGGTCGGCGGCTTCCTTGGCGTCCTGACACCGTTCGGCGCGCAGCGCATAATTCTTCGCGGAGGATAATGACATCGGTGACCAACCCTTCAGACGGAAAAACCCACCGGGTTGAGACGGTGGGTTTCCCTACGCATTTACTTCTCGCGGAGCCTTGTCCGCGATTGGGTCGAACATAACGGGGGACGGTTAATGAAGTCTGTTGCTGTCCGGAGTGTCGATGCGCCCTGCGCTCAAAGAAATTCGCGCAGCCGCGCCAACTCGGCGACGTGCTCCGCGGACAGGATCTCGGTGACCAATGGTGGCTGCGGCGCGGTCAAAATCTCGTACAGATGCCGGGTCGATTCAGGCTTGGCCATGAATTCCCTGATGCATTCGTCGAGCGTGCCCTCGATCAACAGATAGGGGCCGGTGCCGTCGATGCGGCGGGCGTTGTGGAGCGAGGGCCATTTGCGGATGATGGCAGGAACATCAAACCTGATCGGAACTTCGGCACCATCCATTTGTCGTCGACCCCCGTGCGCAGAAGAACGGCCTCAGCGCTCTCGGAAAGCTAGCTGAAGCCGCAAGATGACTGTGTGCATCCCAATACGCAGGTCATAATTCACGATACTGCCGCTGGTTCCCACCTAATGTTAAGATTTTTTCGCCGCTGCCGGCCTCGTCCCGGATCAACCGATGCCGCGCCTGCGGCGCCGCCGATCAGGGCGGGCGGCGAGGCAAATGCGGTACCTGTTTCAAATCCGGACAGGCTTCCTTGGAACAAATTGCGGGGGCTGCGCTTAGTCGAATACGACCGGATGCGAAGAGCCCCGTCGCATTCGATGAATGGCGGCCTCAGCCATTTCCCCCCGTGCTGAGGCCGCCTCTTTTAATGGCGTTGCCGGACAGCGTACGTGCGCCCCCCGTGCTTCGGGGGCTAATGCCTTGCTGCGCAACTCGCCGCTATTTCTTGATAAAACCGACGACGATCAGGAGGATTACCGCGCCGATGACGGCGTTGACGATCGCCGCCACGTAGCCTCCGACCAGGACAAACCCGATCATCGGCAGCAGCCAGCCGGCAATGACGGCGCCGATGATGCCGACCACGATGTTGCCGACCAGGCCGTAGCCATAGCCTTTGACGATCTGCCCGGCCAGCCAGCCTGCGATCGCGCCGATGATGAGCCAGACGATGAGTGATTCAATCACGATCTTCTCCCCACTGATGTGCGACGCGGTATTCCGCGGTCGCCATGCCCGGAGCCGGACCCGCTTGGCATTGCGCCTGCGCTGCCGTTCGCCCGTCGATCGATCTTAGGTGGTATTACGATCCGCGCTCGCGAAGTTGTCAACTGATAGCTGGCTCCGGTGCAATCGTTCGCAGCGCAACAACGTCTCGTTGGAAGGCTCCGGACGATGACCGTGAGAGCTTCGTCTGAATAGGCTCTGTGATCTCGGTCACGGCGATCTG
>JACDAG010000927.1 GCA_013695565.1 Bradyrhizobium sp. | reverse complement strand
GAGATCGGTCCCGTAGAGAGCCTTCGGCCGCGACAGCATGTGCTCGTAGACCAGCCGGCCGACGATCTGGCCGTGTTCGAGGATGAACGGCACTTCGCGCGAGCGCACTTCCAGCACGGCGCGGGAGCCCTGCCCGCCGGCGCCGGCATAGCCGAAGCCGGGATCGAAGAAGCCGGCATAATGCACCCGGAATTCGCCGACCAGGGGATCGAACGGCACCATTTCGGCGGCGTAGTCCGGCGGAATCTGCACAGCTTCCTTGGAGGCCAGGATGTAGAACTCGCCGGGATCGAGGATCAGGCTGCCGTCGGCGCGCGCCGCGATCGGCTCCCAGAATTCATCGACCGAATAGCCGCCGCGGCGATCGACATCGACGACGCCGGTGTGGCGCTTGGCGCGGTAGCCGACGAAGCCGCCGGCACTCTCGCCCGAGAGATCGACGCTGAGTGCGACGCCATTGGCGAGGTCGGCGTCATCGATATCGACCAGCCGCTCGGCCTCATGCAGCGCGTCGAGTTCGTCGGCGTTGAGGATGGCGTCGCCGGTGCGGAAGCGCACTTGAGAGAGCCGCGATCCCTCGCGCAGCAACACCGGAAACGTCTTCGGACTGATCTCGGCATAGAGCGGGCCGTGATAGCCGGCGCCAATCATGTCGAAGCGGCGCGTACCGTCAGCGATCACGCGGGTGAAGACGTCGAGCCGCCCGGTCGAACTCTTCGGATTGGCAGCAGCGACGATCTCCGGCGGCAGCGCGAGGCTCTCCAGCAGCGGCACGATGTAGACGCAATTTGTTTCCAGCACCGCCCCGTCAGTGAGGTCGATCTCGTGCAGCTTCAGTTCGTCGATGCGCTCGGCGACCGTCGCCCCCGGACCGGGCAGGAAGCTCGCGCGCACCCGGTAGGCGATATCGCCGAGGCGCAGATCGAGGCTGGCGGGCTGGATCTGGCTCTCGACAAAGGGGTAGGCCGGCAGGATCAGGCCCGCATCCGCCATCGCCGCGATCATGCGGTCGGGCAGAATTCCGTTGGCGTCGGGCGGAAGCGTGAACGGCACGGCGGTCCTCAAGGGTTGCCCACGGGGATGACCTATATGTCATCCAAACCTCATAAATATGGGCATTTACGGGTTATCCGATGGCCGGCTTGACGAAAAGGGCGCGAGGGAATATCAGCATGACTTATCCCGTGGTGATTTGAGCCGGCCGGCTTGCAGCCACGTTAAATAAGTCGCTAAACAGGCCGGGGACACGTGTGATCCCGGCCTGTGGAAATTTTTCCAGGCCGGTTTTTTGTGACCATTTTCAATGGTGGTCACGACGGAGGTCACATGTCTGAGGCTAAGACTACCACCCGCTATCGCCCCGAAACCAAGCTGGTCCATTCCGGCGCCCTGCGCTCCCAATTCGGCGAGACGTCCGAGGCGCTGTTCCTGACCCAGGGGTTCATCTACGACACCGCCGAGCAATGCGAGGCGCGGTTCAAGGGCGAGGATCCGGGCTTTCTCTATTCGCGCTTTTCCAACCCCAACATATCGATGTTCGAGCGCCGCATGATCGAGCTCGAAGGCGCCGAAGCCGCGCGCGCGACCGCGACCGGCATGGCGGCGGTAACCACCGCGATCCTGGCGCCGCTGAAGGCCGGCGATCACGTCGTGGCGGCGAAGGCGATGTTCGGCTCGTGCCGCTATGTGGTGGAAGATCTGCTGCCGCGCTACGGCATCCAGTCGACGCTGGTCGATGGCCTCGATCTCGACCAGTGGCGCAAGGCGATGCAGCCGAACACCAAGACGTGCTTCCTGGAGAGCCCGACCAATCCGACGCTCGACGTGCTGGATATCCAGTCGATCGCCGAGATCGCGCACAAGGGCGGCGCGCGGCTGATCGTCGACAATGTGTTCGCAACCCCGATCTGGCAGAGCCCGCTGACGCTCGGCGCCGATGTCGTGGTGTATTCCGCGACCAAACACATCGACGGCCAGGGCCGCTGCCTCGGCGGCATCATCCTGTCCTCGGAAGCCTTCATCGCCGAGCACATCCATAATTTCATGCGCCAGACCGGCCCGTCGATGTCGCCGTTCAACGCCTGGGTGCTGCTCAAGGGACTGGAGACGCTGGCGGTGCGGGTGCGCGCGCAGACCGAGACCGCGGGCAAGGTCGCCGATGCACTGGCGAAGAATCCGAAGATCTCGCGGCTGATCTATCCCGGCCGCGCCGATCATCCGCAGGCCGAACTGGTCAGGAAGCAGATGCGCGCCGGCTCGACGTTGATCGGCTTCGAGGTCAAGGGCGGCAAGCAGGGCGCATTCCGTTGCCTCAACGGTTTGAAGATCTCGCGGATCTCCAACAATCTCGGCGACGCCAAGAGCCTCGTCACCCATCCTGCGACCACCACGCATCAACGGCTGACGCCGGAGGCACGCGCCGAACTCGGCATCAGCGAAGGGTTTATTCGCTTCTCCGCCGGGCTCGAGCATGCGGATGATCTGATCGAGGATTTCGAGGCGGCGCTGGAGCAGGCGTGAACATTGGGCGAGTAGCGAATAGCGAGTGGCGAATGGAGATCTTCACCATTCGCTATTCGCTACTCCCCATTCGCCCTCTCACATCGGCCTATACGTCCGCACGTCCGAGGGCACGTTGACGCCGAGTTTGATCTGGCCGACGGAGCGGATGATGTCGTCGCCGAGCAACTGCGCGAAGCAGGCGTAGCCCCAGTCGCTCATGTGCAGGCCGTCGGCGATGACGAAATTGTCCATCGGGATCGCCTGCTTCTCGTGCCAGTCGCGCATCACCTCGAAGCGCGGGAAGATACCGACCTTGCGCAGTTCGGCGACCTTGCCGAGCAGATTGATCATCTTGCCCGCGCTTTCCGCGCGTTCGTTGACCTTCGGCGAATATTGCGGGTCGATCAGCACCAGATCGGCGCCGGCGGCCTGAATGCGTGCGACGCCGTCTTCCACCAACTTGATGGTCTCGGCCGGATCGAGATTGCGCAGCACGGCGTTGGTACCGACCTGCCAGATCACCAGATCCGGATGCATGTCGATCACGGAGGTCTGCAGCCGCTTCATCATTTCGGGCGCGTCTTCGCCGCCCTGGCCGCGATTGATCACGGTGATGTCGGCGGTCGGGTATTGCCGATGCAGCTGGGCTGCGAGCCGGTTCGGATAATTGAATTCCGGCGAGGACGCGCCGAAGCCGGCGGTCGACGACGATCCGAATGCGATGATCACCACCGGCTCGCCGGCGGCGAGCTTGCCCGCGACATGCGGCAGCGATCCCATCTTTTTGGCGCCACCCTTCGGCGACAGGCAGGGCACGCGATTGAAGATGTCGCCGGCCGATTTCGCGGCTTCCTTCACCTTGTCGATCGCCTTGCCGGCGAGGCCCTTTTGCGCGCCCGGATTGGAGGAGTCGACAGCGGCCAGATTGCCTGCGCCTGTGGTTGGGGCAGCCTGTGACTTGGTGGCTTCAGATTTGGTGGCTTCAGATTTGGCGGCTTCGGATTTGGCCTTGTCGGATAGCGCGGCGGCCTGCTGGGCGGCCTGTTGCTGGGCAGTTTGCGCCTGCACCGGCGATACGCTCGCAGGGGTCAGCAGCACCATCGCCGTGACGGCGAGTGCTGTCAGCGATGCGGACGGGCAAAAAGGGCAGTAACGACTCATTTACGCTAGTTCCTCAATTCTGCTGGGCCGGCTTCACATGCGCCGCGTCGATCACGAATTTCGACAGCGCGCGGCCGATGCAATCGTGCACGCGCTTGGCAAGGTCGGGGCCGTGCGACGTGCTGGACAAGTCAAAATCTCCCGCGTCACTCCAGTGACGCATAATGGCAAAACGGTCGAACAAGGGCACGCTGTGCTCCTGTGCCACCACGCGCATATTATCTAGGTACGGCGGCGCGGAAATCATCGTCTCGGTGCGCGGGCTGTACTGCAAATTCATCAAGACCACGTCGGCCCCCGTCTTCTGCAACCCAACAACGCCCTCGTCGAGACCGGCGCGGAAGTCATCGGGATCGATGGCTCGGATAGCATCGTAGGTGCCGGTCTGCCAGATAACCAAAGTAGGCTTTCTTACTTCGACCAGCTTAACAAGTCCGCCAGCGACCTCTTCGGCCGTCTTCTTGACCTGTAGTTCTACGGATACGTTCACCGCGACCTTCGGCAACGCCTCCTTCAATATCGCCTGCAGCCGGCCAGGATAGGCGCTGCCTTCGGATGCCGTGATGGTCGAAGACCGGCTGCCGACCACCAGTATTTCCAGCCGGCGGTCGCTGACGATGGCGGTCTCGACCTTGGGCAGCGGGCTCTCGGAGGTCAGCAGATAGGTCGGAACCTCGCAATTCGCAGGCGCATCCTCGGCGCGCAGGGGAGCCGCGGCCAGCAAGCCGGCAAACAAGGCAAGCCCCAAAATCATCATCGGGTTGGACTTCATCAGCCCCCTCCCGCCATATCGGCGTTGACGACAGCGCCCTTTTTCTTGGCGTTCTTGTCGGCGGAATGCTTGTACCACGAAATAACCCACGCCATGCCGGACATGATGACGATGCCGGCGACGCTGATGAGGAAATGCAGGCCAGCTCCACCGGAGATTTCAGCCAGTACAAAATGCCCGGCAAACGCGAGAAAGACGCCGAGACAGAATATCTCAAGCGAATGCTGCCCGCACAGGATCAATGGTCGCAGCCAGGGCGATTTCAGCCCTGACCAATCCCTGGGCAGGAAGCGCACGGTGATGGCCGCCAGCGCCAGGAAATGGGCAAAACGCAGCACATCCAGGTCGGTCTTGCTGATCGGATACATCCACTGTTCGAGCCGCTTGGGCATCAGAAAACTCAACTGCGGGATGTGCCAGGTCAGCGTGACGAAGAAGGCGAAGAGCAGATAGGCAAAACAGATCCCTATCGTGATCGGCGAGGAGAGTATCCGCGACATCCGTTGGGCGCCGCCGAGCGCGCACCAGGCACCGAAAGCGAACAGCAATTGCCAGGCAAACGGATTGAAGAACCAGGTGCCGTTCGGATAGGCCGACAGATACCAGTCGAATTGCCAGGTCAGCGCATAGAGTGCTGCCGACAGCGCCAGCGTGACGTCTGGCCGCCATTTCATCAGCCACAGGATGAAAGGCAGGAACAGCATCAGCACGATATAGAGCGGCAGCACGTCCATGTTGACGGGACGGAATCGCAGCAGCAGCGCCTGGATGATGGTGACATCCGGCTGCTTGAGGAAATCCATGATCCCCATTTCTTCCGAATAAAGCGGGTTGTTGAAATTGGTCGCGACGTAGGAAATCTCCGCCAGGAAGATCGTGAACAGGAACACGTGCGCGACGTAGATCTGCCAGACCCGCCGCATGATGCGCGCGGTCGCCACCACGAAGCCGGCCTCGAGCATCGCGCGGCCGTAGACGAACGCCGCGGTGTAGCCCGAGATGAAGATGAAGATTTCGGTGGCGTCGCTGAAGCCGTAATTGCGAAACGTGAACCAGGTCAGGATATTGTTCGGAAGATGGTCGATGAAGATCAGCCACAGCGCCAGCCCGCGAAACAGATCGAGCCGCAATTCGCGATCGCCGGCCGCCGGCAGCGTGATCGCCGGCGCCGACGTCACGGCTGCACCGGCGCGCGCGCCGGCTTCCGCAACGGACGACCCGGCAATTTGATCGGCAATGGACGACATCGGGCACCGTTTTGGCAGCGAATCTACGCAAATTGCACGACGTAAACGATCATATCGGCCCGCAGGTTGCAGGCAAGCCGGGCAATACAAGCCAGATACGGGGATCGGAGCCGCGCGGGTGCGCCTTAGGGCGAAACTGTGTTGAAACGAGGATGGAATCGCCCGATAGCGGGCGCCCCGCCGGCCGGTCCCGCAATTGGTTCCATCGGCTTTCTTCGCTATGATGAAAACGCTCTGGGATTTTGGAAGCTCCGATCGATGTACCGCGCCGTTACCCGCCAAATCGAAGTCACCGTCGAACCGAACTTCGTGCCGGAACGCTCGTCGGCCGATAAGGGCCAGTATTTCTGGGCCTACACCATCGTCATCACCAATTCCGGCAACGAGACGGTGCAGCTGCGGTCGCGGCACTGGATCATCACCGACGGCACCGGCCGCAAGCAGGAAGTCCGCGGCGAAGGCGTCGTCGGCGAGCAGCCGGTGCTGGCGCCGGGCGAACACTTCCAATACACCTCCGGCGTGCCACTGCCGACAGCGTCAGGCTTCATGACCGGTCGCTATCAGATGGTCAGCGAAACCGGCGAGAAATTCGAGATCGACGTGCCGACGTTTTCGCTGGATAGCCCGGATCACAAGCGGGTGTTGAATTAGGCCACCGCGCATCATCACCGTCATTGCGAGCGCAGCGAAGCAATCCATCCATTGCGCGGCAAGTGGAAACATGGATTGCTTCGTCGCTACGCTCCTCGCAACGACGACGGTAGGCAAAATTGTTCCTACTCCACACCCGCCTCGTCCGGCGTGAATTCATACACCGACGAGCAGAACTCGCAGGTCACCACCACCTTGCCGTCCTTGACCATCTCGGCGCGATCCTTGGCGGCAAAGCTCTTCAGCATCGAGGACACCGCGTCGCGCGAGCAGGAGCATTGCGCGCGCAACGGCAACGGCGAAAACACGCGCACGCCGCGCTCGTGGAACAGGCGATACAATAACCGCTCGCCCGACAGATCCGGATCGATCAGTTCGACATCCTCGACGGTCGCGATCAGCGACTGGCCCTCGACCCAGGCGTCGTCTTCGGCAACTTCAGGCGTGACCGCGCCTTCCGGCGCATCGCCGGGATCGAGGTCGGCCTGCCGCGCCCGCTCCGGCGCTTTCGGCAAAAACTGCAGCAGCATGCCGCCGGCGCGCCAGCGATGCTTTGGGCCTTCGCCACCGCCGCGCCATTCCTCGCCGACCGCAAGCCGCACGCGGGTCGGGATCTGTTCGGAGCGCAGGAAATATTCATGCGCGGCCTCTTCGAGATTGCCACCTTCGAGCGCTACCAAGCCCTGATAGCGGCTCATGTCCGCGCCCTGGTCGATGGTCATCGCCAGATGACCCTTGCCGAGCAGCGCACCGGAATCCTGACCATCCTTCAGCCGCGTCGCATCGAAGCGCGCGTAGGCGCGCAAGCGATCCGGCAACTGGAAGTCCACGATCAGGAACGACACCGGACCGTCGGTCTGGGTCTGCAGGATGAAGCGGCCGTCGAATTTCAGCGACGAGCCGAGCAGCGTCGCCAGCACGATGGCTTCGCCGAGCAGCTTGCCGACGGGAGCCGGGTAATCATGCCTGGTCAGGATGTCGTCGAGCGCGGGGCCGAGCCGGGTCAGCCGGCCGCGCAGGTCGAGCGCATCGACCTCGAACGGCAACGCCGCATCGTCGATGGGAACCGCCGATGGCGCGCGGACCGGCGCCTCGGCCGTGATTTTGGTGTCGGGGGATTGAGTCATGGCGCTCTATCTGGGGGCTGAGGGCGGAAATCGAAAGGGGTACATCGTCGTCCCGGCGAAGGCCGGGACCCATAACCACCGGCAGCAATTGTTTTGCACGCTGGCCGTTATCTTCCTTTTTCGACAACAAAGGCCGCGGCGTATGGGTCCCCTAAGTTCACAAACGAAGTGCAACACTCTCGGTTCGAGGTGTTGCAATGCCAAAAGCCTACCGCCAATTGTCATTTGAAGACCGTGCGAGATTGCCAAGCGTCTCGAAGAGGGGCAGTCGTTCCGGAAAATCGCGGCAGCTCTGGATCGCCCGGCATCGGCGATCTCTCGTGAAGTAGCCCGCAATGCCGGTCGCAAGGCCGGCTACAAACCGGCCTACGCCGACCAGCAAACCAGAGCCCGTCGGTGGACCGGGTCCAAGCTGACGCGCAAGCCCGAGCTCAGCGCTGCCGTGCTCGAATGCCTGGCCAAGGGCTGGTCGCCCGAACAGGTCGCTGGGCGCCTCAAACGCGAGAACAACAAGACGGTCGTCAGCCATGAGACGATCCACCGCTTCATCTATGCCGAACTCGTCAGAACCAAGAATTACGACTGGCGGCTTTACCTGCCGCGCGCCAAATCAAGGCGTGGCTATCGCGGCCGAAAAGGGGGCAGCCCAGCCAGTTTTATCAAGGCCCGCCTGCCACTTAGCGAGCGGCCAGACGAGGCCGCCGATCGCGCCACCAGCGGCCATTGGGAAGCCGACTTGATGGCTTTCTCGAAATATCGGCAATCGCTACTCGCGCTCCACGAACGCCATTCTCGCCTCATCCTTATGGCGCGGCCGCAAAGCAAACATGCCGATGGCATCGCTGCGTTGCTTCACGATTTGCTCCAGTCCATGCCAGACCAAATGCGCAGAACTCTGACCTTCGATAACGGAACCGAGTTCGCTCAGCACTACCTGCTCCACGACCTCGGTCTCAAAACCTTCTTTTGCGATCCCCATTCACCTTGGCAGAAGGGCGGCGTCGAAAACGCCATCGGCCGCATGCGACGCTTCATGCCCAGGAAAACTGACCTCGAAAACGTCTCCCAACAGGACCTCAAAACCTTCGTCGCTGCCTATAACGCCACCCCAAGGAAATCCCTTGACTTCAAAACCCCTGCCGAGGTCTTTCTTGCCCAACTGTTGCACTTCAAATGTGAATCCATCTCCCGGCGTTCGCCGGGACGACGAAAATGATTACGCCACCGCGTTGAAGCACCAGGCCAGAATGCCCTTTTGCGCATGCAGGCGGTTTTCGGCGCCGTCGAACACTACCGATTGCGGGCCGTCGATCACCTCGTCGGTGACTTCGTCGCCACGATGGGCCGGCAGGCAGTGCATGAACAGCGCGTCGGGTTTCGCCAGCGACATCAATTGGGCGTTGACCTGATAGGGCTTGAGCACGTTGTGGCGATGCTCGCCGTCCTTGTCGCCCATCGACACCCAGGTGTCGGTGACGACGCAATCGGCGCCGGCTACCGCGGCTTCCGGATCGTTGCCGAGCACGACCGGCGCCTGCGCTGCCTTGATCCAGTCCTTCATCGCCTTGTTCGGCGCCAGCTGCGGCGGGGTCGCGACGTTCAGCTTGAACTTCAAGCGTTCCGCCGCATGCGCCCATGACGCCAGCACGTTGTTGTCGTCGCCGGTCCAGGCCACGGTGCGGCCCTCGATCGGTCCGCGATGTTCCTCGAAGGTCATCACGTCAGCCATGATCTGGCAGGGATGCGAGCGCCGCGTCAGCCCGTTGATCACGGGTACGGTGGCATGCGCGGCAAGCTCCAGCAGCGCATCGTGGTTCAGGATGCGGATCATGATCGCATCGACATAGCGCGACAGCACGCGCGCGGTGTCGGCAATGGTCTCGCCGCGGCCGAGCTGCATTTCCGCGCCGGTCAGCATGATGGCCTCGCCGCCGAGCTGGCGCATGCCGACGTCGAACGAGACGCGGGTGCGGGTCGACGGCCGCTCAAAGATCATCGCCAGCGTCTTGCCTTCGAGCGGCTTCTGGTTCTTCTCATGTGCCTTCTGCTTCGCCTTCATGGCGACGCTGGCGGCCAGCATGTTGCGCAATTCCTTGGGCGGCAGTTCGCTGATATCGAGAAAGTGACGAAGGGACTTGCTCATCACCCCGTCGCCTTCTTCGACTTGTCGCCCGACAGCGCGATGCAGGCGCGTTCGAGGCTTTGGACGGATTGCTCGATCTCGGATTCGGAGACGATCAGGGGCGCGAGGAAGCGCACGACGTTGTCGCCGGCACCGACGGTGAGCAGCTTCTGGTCGCGCAGCGCGGCGACGAGATCGCCCGAGGGCACCACGGCCTTGACGCCGATCAGGAGGCCTTCGCCGCGCACTTCCGCGAGCACGGACGGATAGCGGTCGACCACGGAGGCGAGTTTCTGTTTCAGGAGCAGCGACATCTTCTGCACATGATCGAAGAAGCCGGGCTTCAGCATCACGTCGAGCACCGCATTGGCGGACGCGATCGCCAGCGGATTGCCGCCGAAGGTCGAGCCGTGCGAGCCCGGCGTCATGCCGGAGGCGGCTTCCGCGGTCGCGAGGCAGGCGCCGATCGGAAAGCCGCCGCCGAGCGCTTTCGCCAGCGGCATGATGTCGGGGGTGACGCCGAGGCGCTTATAGGCAAAGAGATCGCCGGTACGGCCCATGCCGGTCTGCACTTCGTCGAAAATCAACAGCAGGCCCTTGTCGTCGCACAATTGGCGCAGCGCCTTGAAGAATGAATTCGGCGCCGAGCGCACGCCGCCCTCGCCCTGCACCGGCTCGATCACGATGCCGG
>JACDAG010000916.1 GCA_013695565.1 Bradyrhizobium sp. | reverse complement strand
GCCATGAATATGCGGCAGCGGCTCGCCATTCATCGCCCAGACGATCATCGAATGTGGCTCCAGCGCCTTCGCGATCGGCATGCCGCGCGAGATCGCGTCCTTGCCGCTATCGCCAGAGAGGTGCGGGTCGGCGCCGTAATGGCCGGTGAACTTCGCGTTCTCCCGTGGACCCGCAGCCTTCAGGACGTCGGCGAGCTTCACGCCCGTCCATTCTGCGCAGCCGGCGCCGCCATTGGTCCACTGGTTGCCGCGCCCCGGTGGCTGGAAATAGGAGCGGCCATTGCCGCCGCACTCCATCACCATGCGCATTGTCTGCGCGGCGAAGCGCGCCTTGAGCGCGGCGACGGTCAATGTCAGCGGTTTGTCGACCTCGCCCTCGACCTTGAAGCTCCAGGCGTCGCCTTGCTTGCTCTCGTCCGGGACCTGGCCGTTGTTGCGAACGAAGAATTTTCCGATCGGCGTCGTCTCGTCATCCAGCAGGCTTTCGGGCGTCTCGGCCACCAGAGGCCGGTCGCCAAGCAAAACGAGGCCTTTGTCCTTACCGGGATAGTCGAAGGGCTGCGGGCCCTTGGGCGCCGCGCTCGCGGCTGGCGCGCCTTGCGCCAAAGCCGGAGAGGTCAGGCCTGCACCGCCGCCAGACGCCAAGCCGAGACCCGCGGCCGCGCCTAACGTGGCGAGGCTGCCGCCAAGCAGCAGACCGCGGCGCGACGTCCTGAATTGGCTGCGCCGCTCGGCGCTGTTGCTATCGTCTGAACTTGCCGTGGCATTCGGCGGTGTTGCTTCGTTGAGCATGGTGTTTCTCCCTTGGGACATATTCCCGCAAAGAGATTAAACGCACGACCGGCCCGATTTATTCCAGGATTGTTTGCGTTACGCCGGGCAGGCCGCGCCGGTCCGCGGTATATCCCGCAACGCGGTACGGACGCCGTCATCGACGATTTGCCCAGGATCGACCAGGCGTGCGACGGCCGCTGCAAGTCGGTCAATACGCGCGGGGTCAATTCCCTTGGCGATCAGGGCATAACCAGCCGCCTGATCGCGCCAGGCCCGCACCCGAAAATCCCCCGCATCGAGCGCCTTGGGCGCGGTCCCAAAGCCGTCCTGTGGCGAACCGATCCAGAAACCGACCATGCAGCCTTGCGGGCCGCGATAGCCTAGGAACGTCGTCTCGCCTCCAATCGATGAGGGCAACTGCGCGACGTACACCAGCCTGAGCTGGGCCTCGGAAAGGTCCAGCGGACGCGCCGCGGCAGCAGCGCCAATGGTCACGATGGTTCGATCGCCGGAATTGTTTGGGGATGCCGACCCAAGCCATTGCTGTTGCGCAGCCAATGCGCCATCCAACCAGTTCTTCTCAGCCACGGTCGCGCCAGGCAACGTCCTGCCGGACTTAGAATCGAAATCCCGATAGATCGACAGGCCGGTGGCCACCACCGCCAGCAAGCTCGCTGCGACGGCATAGCCGCGCCACGATGATAGCCCGACACGCCGCGGCGCGATCGGAATCGGAGGCAAATCAGTTGGGGAAACCTCGAGCTGAAGCACGCTCGCTTTCAGCTTCGACAGCGTCGCGATCCGCGCCGCGACCGTTGCATCTTGCGCTGCGGCCGCGGCCACTTTTGCCGACATGACGCGGTCGAGCTCACCGTCCACATAGGCGTTCAGGAGGCCCCAGTTCATATCGTTATCGCTTGCTGTCACTTTTGCTTGCCTCGCAACGACCGGATCGGCCTTACATTGTCGTCGGCAACGGCTTCCAGCAATGAGAGCCTTGCACGGCTCAACCGGCTCATGACGGTCCCAACGGGAATATCGAGAACCGCTGCGACGTCTGCATACTGAAACCCGCAGATATCGACAAGCTCGATCATCTCACGGTAAACCGGATCGATCTTGCCGAGCCCTTGCCGAACGGTGATCTCCGCGATCACCCGATCGTCGTATCCCCATCCGCCGATTTGCAGATCGTCGACCAACCCATCATCGGCGCGAATTTTGTTGCGCCGGTATTGGTCGATCCAGGAATTGCGGACAATCCTGAAAAGCCAGGCACGAATGGCTTTTGCGTCGCCGGGGATATTTTGGGTCGCCAGCGCATTGAGTGCACTTTGCTGGATCAGGTCTCGCGCATTGTCCGCATCCCCCGTCAAGGTCAGCGCATAGCCGAACAAGCGGCGCCAATTCCGCTCAAGAGCAAGCTCGATGGGGCGTTGTGCCTTTCGCATTCCCGTCTGTCCAATGAGCGCTTCAATTCCGCGAACGGCGCCGCGCTTCGAAGGCGGCGCCTCCTTGCGAGTCTAACACCTTCTCACGAGGTTTTCATCCTGGCCCGAAGCCAATCAATCATTCGTCAGACCGATGTCGGATAAAGCCGGGTATGTTGCATCCGGAAATGAACTCCGTCGGACCCCGAAGGATCCGGCACAGGGAGGATTCGACGTGAACTCAAAAGGCATGTTCATCGCAGCAGGCTTGCTCACATTGTCATCCACCATTGCGTTTGCCGACAATGGCCTGATCACCAAGCCGAGCAAATATAGCGTCACGGACACCATCGAGAAGTTCGAAGCCGCGGTGAAGGCCAAATCCGCAGCCGGATGGGTTATCTTCAGTCGCATGACCACGCCGCTGCGGCAAAGGAGGCTGGACTGGAAATGCGCCCGAGAACCGTCGTCATTTTCGGCAATCCGAAAGGCGGGACGCCGCTGATGACCAAGAGCGCGACGCTTGCTATCGATCTGCCTATGAAAGCGCTGGTCTGGCAGGACGACCAGGACAAGGTTTGGCTGACCTATAATTCCAGCGGGCATGGCGCGACGGTGATTTATCCGCGCCATGGTCTCGCCGTACCAGATGGGGCAACCGAGGCGCTCGAAAAATTCCTTGCCGCCGCCAGCGATCAAAGCACGCAATAGGCAGTCCGCCGGTCCCCTCACCATTGTTCTTCGGCACGAAGCCCGACCGCGTTGCTTCGCGTGGCTGATGCACCCAGACCTCGCGATCAGGGTGCAAGCCACCACCGCGGGTGTTGGCGTTGAGCCTCAAATCTATCTGCCGGTCAGCGTCCGGCACTCCCAACTCCAGACATCTCGCTGCATCGCAATAGCTGAAGCCATGCGCCGATAGCGGAAATACGCCCTGCCATCCCCTGCCTCGCTCCACGGACGCGCCAGGGTTGCGGCGCCAAGTCGCGTCAGCCGGCCCCCCAAGACTACCGCCAGCCTTCAAAAGCCGATATGGTCGCCAAAAAAGGGGACGGACATTGCGGAAATCGGGCTCCAACCCGGTTTACCCAAAAAATGCAGCTTCAATCGATTACACCACAATTTTAAATAGTTCACAGTATGTGGTTTCCGATCATCGCGTGGATAGTCCTGTTCAGTGCTTGCGCGTTTTTTGCAGGCGCGACGCTGGGACTCGATCCAGGTCAAATACCGATTCAATTCTCGGCGTTGCCAGGCTCGCAGCGGTTCGCGATCGCCGCAATCATGCTGACGACACTAACGCTGATCGGCTCGTCCGTATGGCAGGCCTATAGCTTGGCGCGCCAGAACAAGCTGCTGCGAGATCGCCTCAGGGGCCTGCGACAGGGGGTTGTGGCCGCGCATGATGCGCAAGTTGGATTCGATTCATCAGTCCAGGCTCTCGCCAAGAGTGACCCCGAAGAAGCCATCGTATCGCTTCAGGCGACGCTCGCGGACACCGAAAAACGGGTGGCGATGCAGCAGAGCCGGTACGACTCCGTTGATCTGCATGAACGGCTCGAAGAGATCCGGCGCCGCCAACAGACGCTTCGCGAAATGGTCGGCGTCGTGTCGGAAAAACGCCGGGTGGCCGAGCCGGTGTTCAGCGAATTGAAAGACCGGCTGCGTCAGCTCGAGCGGTGGCTCACCGAGCTGGAGACCGACGACAACAAGAAAAATCTTGGCGATCGCGTCAACGAACTGAACCAGGATGTCTCCTTGATCCACACCCGTCATGGCGTGCTGCAACAGTCCGTGGCGACGCTCCACCGGTTCAAGGAAGAACTGGAAAAGACCAAGGCAGAGCTCGTACCCGTGCGCTCGCCGGAAACAGGGGTCAATGCCCTCATCACCGAACTGCGTTCATCCGGCGATCAGTTGGCCAGGATGCTGGATGAACTCGAATCCAGCGGGGAAGAAAAGCTCAGCCTGCGGGTTGAGAGCCTGTCCAGGAACAAACTCGAGATCGAGCAGCGGCTCGCCCACGTTGATGATTGCTTCAATATCCTGGACGCTATTCGCGTGGACCTGGAAGAGCTCAGGGAACGTCGGACCCATCTGGAGCGCTCACTTGCGGCGATTGAGACCGATTCGAGCGGTGCGAGCCTGCTTGACCGCCAGAACGCGCTGAACGAATTCATCGTCGACTGCCGATTGCGTCTGCGGAATTTGCAGGATTTCTCGGCGACGCTCAGCCAGTTCAAGGAGGAGTTGGCCAACTCGCAGACCGGGCTGGTACCCCTGCAAGGGCCGGTCTACGGCATCGAGGCCTTGATCGCCGAAGTGAATTCCGGTCACGCGATCCTGAGCAAAACCCTCGGAGAGATCGAACTGAAGGGCGATGAAAAGCTCACCTCGCGCGTGGAGACGATCGCCACCAACAAGACCGAGATCGACGAGAGAGTTTCCAGGATTTTTGAGGATTTCCAAAAGCTCGATTCGATGCGGAAGAACATCGGAGAGATATTCACGAGCATCAGAGGCACCCTCAACCGAATAGGGTGATGTCAGTTTCGGGCATCCCGACGGCAACGAGGCGGCCAACTCGGCCCGCGAGCTACGTCTCGGCAAACAAAAATATCGAAAACAACCCCATGCAAAGTAACCGGGGGTCGCGGCATGGATGCCCTACCCCGCAAAAACATTTTGACACGTCGGGCAAATCAGCGGCACATTTCCATCATCGCGCCAATTGTAGACCCGCCCATGGCCCTGCCCGTCGGGCTCTCCGCGTGATCGCAGGCCAAAAACTCCGATCAGAATTTCGACGGTGACAGGTCAGTAGGGCGGATTGAGCCGAAGGCGTAATCCGCCGATACAGCTAATGCTTCGCAACCACTTGTGTGGTCTTCCTCGCTGTCGACAATGTCTCGACATCGATCGCAGGCAAGCACAATGTGGGTAGTGTCGAAACCGGAGCGCTGTCTCCGTAATTGAAAGTAGCCGAGCGCCTTCGCCGTCTCAATGCGATAAGTGCCTTCATCGATACGCGGCCCCTGCCGCGTGCGCGCGCCTAATTCTCGAAACCGACGAACACTGTAGCTTCTTCGACGGATTTTCGTTCGGAGACGACCGCATTTGCCGGGAAACTTTCATCCGGCCAGCCCAGCGCAATACTTTTCATGATGACCTGATCGTCGGCTATTCCGGCGTGCTCGCGCACCACGGGTGATTGCATGATGCCCTGGCTGTTGATCACGGCGCCCAGCCCGCGCGACCAGGCGGCATTGACCAGGGCGGTCGCCACAGCGCCGCAATCGAACGGCGTATCGTCGCTGCCATCCAGCACGCGGTCATAGGTCACGATCACGCATACCGGCGCGTCGAACTGACGGAAACCGCGCAATACCCAGTCCTGGCGCTTGTCCTTGTCGTCACGCGCGATCCCCATGGCGGAGAATAATTGCTTGGCGACGCCGACCTGCCTGTCGCGATGCTGACCGGCAAAGGCCTGACC
>JACDAG010000877.1 GCA_013695565.1 Bradyrhizobium sp. | reverse complement strand
CGCGGTGGCGTGACCGGCGAGGGCTTCGTCGATCGCATTGTCGACGACCTCGTACACCATGTGATGCAGGCCGGAGCCGTCATCGGTGTCGCCGATATACATGCCCGGCCGCTTGCGCACGGCGTCGAGGCCCTTCAACACCCGGATCGATTCCGCGCCATATTCGACGGGAATGGGAGGCTCAGTGTCGGCAGGTGTCTGCCGGGCAGGTTCTGTCATGTGAGGCCTTCGAGGGTGTCCCGAATCAGCTGCGCAATATGAGGCGCTGATTGATCTATTTGTGCCATGAAAGGGGCCATGCGCCTAGCGCAAAGTCTCTGTCCACAAGCTATTGAATAAATAGTGTTTTTCGGCCCTCTTTCAAGCCGTCCAAAGGCCGATTCTGCGGCGTCCGAAAAGGGCGATTCGGGGGATGATTCCGAAGCCCGGAGTGTCTGTTTTTCGGCTACCGATGCGGCAGAAAATGGCGGTCCGCCATGGACCTGCTAGAGAAGGCGCAGCGGTCGGGTTCGTTGCCCGCTGTTCGTCGCGATCCTGGATTGGCCATTGTCCCTGCCTTCGTCTCAATACCGGCCCGATGTCGATGGGCTTCGCGCCATCGCCGTGATGCTGGTGCTGAACTATCACGCCTTTCCCGAGGCGCTGCCGGGAGGCTTTGTCGGCGTCGACGTCTTCTTCGTGATCTCGGGCTTTCTGATCACCGGCATCATCGCGCGCGAACTCGAGCTTGGGCGATTCAGCCTGCTCGGCTTCTACAACAGGCGTGTCCGGCGCATCTTCCCCGCCCTGATCGTCGTGCTGGCTGCCACGCTGGTGCTGGGATGGCTCTGGATGCTGCCGGGGCCGTTTGCACAGCTCGGCAGCGACACATTTGCCAGCGCCGCCTTTCTGGCCAACATCGCACTGCTGCTGCAATCCGGCTATTTCGACGTCGAATCCGCCAAAAAGCCGCTGTTGCATCTGTGGTCGCTTGGCATCGAGGAGCAGTTCTATGTGGCCTGGCCGCTGCTGCTGATGCTCGCGGTGCGGCTGCGGTTGAGTATCCTGGGTGTGGCGGCGATGCTCGGCATCGGCTCGTTCCTGCTCAATGTGGCGTTGATCGGGTCCGATCCGGTGGCGACCTTCTATCTGCCATTCACCCGGGCCTTTGAATTGCTGGCCGGTGCGGTGCTGGCTTGCGCCTGGAGCAGAGTCAATCAGGCCGTCGGTGCAAGCAATTGGCGCGCCGCCATCGGCGCTGTCTTGATTGCGGTCGCGGCCGGCGTGCTCGACAATCACCGGGCCTTTCCGGGCTGGTGGGCCTTGCTGCCGGTGGTCGGCACCGCGTTGTTGATCTCCTCGCCCGCGGCCTGGGTGAACCGCGTCGCGCTCGCAAGCCCGCCTTTGGTTTGGATCGGGTTGATCAGCTACCCGCTGTATTTGTGGCACTGGCCGCTGCTGGTGTTCATGGGGGCCATCAAGTTCGGCCCGCTGTCGCTGCCGGAACGCGAGTTAATCCTGCTGGCGAGTGCGTTGCTGGCCTGGCTCACCTACCGCTTTGTCGAAACGCCATTTCGCTTCCGTGCGCCGAGCCCGCGCAAGATATACGCGCTCGGCGCCGGCATGGCGCTGGTCGCCATCGCGGGCGGCGTCGTTGTTTACCGGCAGGGGCTGGATTTCCGGCTGCCCGCTGAAATCCGTGCCATCGCCAATGTGCCGACGCAGAATGCGCGCTGGCGGTTTCACCAATGCCTGCTCGATCTCAACCGGGAGAAGTCGTTCGCCGACGACTGCGTCGACCGCGGTCGCCGGCCGCTGGTGATGGTGTGGGGTGACTCGACCGCGGCCGCGTTGATACCCGGCCTGCGCAAGGCCCAAGAGACGCGAAATTTCGGAATTGCACAGTTCACCTCGAGTTCCTGCGTTCCCATTCTCGATGCCGACATCGCGGCCACGCCGAACTGCCGTGCCATCAACGACAAGGTGATCGGGATCGCCCGCGAGATCAGACCCGATATCGTACTGATGCATGGCGCTTGGGAAACGCATCTCGACAAGGTGGCGGCGACCGTAAGCGCGTTGAAGCAGCAAACCGGTGCCCGCGTGATCGTGCTTGGCTCGGTGCCGTGGTGGAAGCGCGGCCTGCCCAACGAAGTGCTTCGCACCTACATGCTACAGCGCAAGCTCATTCCGGAGCGCTCGGATCGCGCTGAGCCCGATGGCATCGCGGCGGCGCTGCGCCAAACGCTTGCCCCGACAGGCGCGGAAGTGATCTCCGCCTGGGATGCTTTATGCAACGCCGAGGGGTGTCTGGCGCGGATCGGCGACAGCGCTGGAGATATTTCGGCCAGCGATCAGGTCCATCTCACGGAGAAGGGCTCGGCCTATCTGATCGAGTCCGTCATCGACCGCGTGCTCGGGGCGCCGGCGCCCGCGAGTAAGCTGCGCTAGGGTGTTTTCGAGC
>JACDAG010000876.1 GCA_013695565.1 Bradyrhizobium sp. | reverse complement strand
CGCGGTGGCGTGACCGGCGAGGGCTTCGTCGATCGCATTGTCGACGACCTCGTACACCATGTGATGCAGGCCGGAGCCGTCATCGGTGTCGCCGATATACATGCCCGGCCGCTTGCGCACGGCGTCGGCGTCTCCGTCGTCAACGCGCTGTCGAGCAAGCTGCAGCTGCGGGTCTGGCGCGACGGCAAGGAGCACTACATCGAATTCGCCCATGGCGACGCGGTTGCCCCGCTCGTCATCGTCGGCGACGCCAAGGGCAAGCGCGGCACCGAGGTGACGTTCTTTGCCTCGGGCGAGACCTTCACCAATGTGGAATATGATTTTCCGACGCTCGAGCATCGCCTGCGCGAGCTCGCGTTCCTGAATTCCGGCGTCAATATCGTGCTCTCAGACATGCGCCACGCGGTCGAAAAGCGCGAGACGATGCAGTATGCCGGCGGCGTCGAGGAATTCGTCAAATATCTCGACCGCAACAAGAAGGCGATCGTGCCCGCTCCGATCATGGTGCGGATGGACTTGAACGACATCGGCGTCGAGGCCGCTTTGTGGTGGAACGACAGCTACCATGAGAACGTGCTGTGCTTCACCAACAACATCCCGCAGCGCGACGGCGGCACCCATCTGGCCGGCTTTCGCGGCGCGCTGACGCGCCAGGTGAACGGCTATGCTGAAGTCCACGCGAAGAAGGAAAAGATCGCCCTGACCGGCGACGATTGCCGCGAGGGCCTGACCGCGGTGCTTTCGGTGAAGGTGCCGGATCCGAAATTCTCGTCGCAGACCAAGGACAAGCTGGTCTCCTCGGAAGTGCGTCCCGTGGTCGAGAACGTGCTCAACGAAGCGCTGGCGGCATGGTTCGAGGAACATCCGGGTGAGGCGAAAGTCATCGTCGGCAAGGTGATCCAGGCCGCCGCCGCGCGCGAAGCCGCCCGCAAGGCGCGCGAGCTGACCCGAAAGAGCTCGCTCGGCGGTTCATCGCTGCCCGGCAAGCTCTCCGACTGCCAGGAAAAGGATCCCGCCAAATCCGAACTGTTCATCGTCGAGGGTGATTCCGCAGGCGGCAGCGCCAAGATGGGCCGCAACCGCGAATTCCAGGCGGTGTTGCCGTTGCGCGGCAAGATTCTCAACGTCGAGCGCGTCCGCATGGACAAGATGCTGTCCAGCGAGCAGATCGGAATACTGATCGCAGCGCTAGGCACCGGTATCAGCGACGATTTCAGCGCCGACAAGCTGCGTTACCACAAGATCATCCTGATGACGGACGCCGACGTCGACGGATCCCATATCCGCACGCTGCTGCTGACCTTCTTCTACCGGCAGATGCGCGAATTGATCGACCGCGGCCACATCTATATTGCCCAGCCGCCGCTCTACAAGGTGACGCGCGGCAAGTCCGAGCAATATTTGAAGGACGAGCGCGCGCTGGAAGATTATCTGATCGAGACCGGCCTCGACGACTGCGTCTTCAGACCGGCCACGGGTTCGGAACGCGCCGGCCGGGACTTGCTCTCGCTGGTCGAGGACGCGCGCATTGTCCGCAGCATCCTGCACAACCTGCACAACCGCTATAACCGTCAAGTGATTGAACAGGCGGCGATCGCCGGCGTATTGAGCCCGAAAGTCACGGGCGACACCGGTACCGCCAATGCCGCCGCCGACTACATCGCCAAGCGCCTCGATGCGCTGGCCGATGAAGTCGAGCGCGGCTGGATCGGACGTTTCACCGAGGGTGAAGGATTCCTGTTCGAGCGCACCGTCCGCGGCGTCAAGGATGTCGCCGTCATCGACGACGCACTGCTCGGTTCCGCCGACGCCCGCAAGCTCGACGATTACGCGGCGAAGCTGCAGGAGGCCTATCCGAAGCCGGGCGTGCTGCGCCGCAAGGATGCCGAGACCGCGATTCACGGGCCGGTCAGCCTGTTCGAAGCGGTGACCGACGCCGGCCGCAAGGGCGTGGCGCTGCAGCGTTACAAAGGCCTCGGCGAGATGAACCCGGACCAGCTCTGGGAAACGACGCTCGACCTCAACACGCGCACCATACTTCAGGTCAAGATCAAGGAAGGCGAGGACGCCGACGACGTCTTCTCCCGCCTGATGGGCGACGTGG
>JACDAG010000806.1 GCA_013695565.1 Bradyrhizobium sp. | reverse complement strand
TAGATGCCTTTTTGTGGAAAGCTGGCCGACGTGGCGCCGCGTTTGGCAGCAATGACCGCGAACGCCAGAAAACTGCTTGAGGTGCCCATAAATGACGCCAGCAGAAGACTGGCGGCCATCGCGTTGTGCGTCGGATCCGCTAGCGCGAAAGCCAATGGAATCATCGCATAGATGGCGAAGTCGAACGCGATATCGAGGAACGCACCGCGGTCTGTCGGGCCGGTCAGGCGCGCGACGGCGCCATCAAGACCATCGAACAGCCGATTCAGGAAGAATAGAATCAGCGCCGTCCCGTCGTATCCAGTCACGATGAGGGCCGCGGAAAAAACACCGAAAAGAAAGCCGGTGAGTGTCAGGGCGTCCGCCGTAACACCGTAAGAGGAAAGCCGCATCGCAACAGGACGGAGAAGCGACTTCTGTATCCCTGACAAGTAGCGGTCTAACATTTCACACACACCGTAGGGTTTTTACAAATGCTTTACCGGCTCGACCACCCCGGAGGGTGACCTCCTCGGTTCGATTGGTCACCTTAAATTCGGGTTGTCAGGGTCGTTAGCCAATCTGGCATCGCATTCGTCAGTGATGTTTCCACGATTTTGTCAAATCCTGTGAGTATAAATACGCCAACGAACGCGAACGCCACACCCATCGTAGGTTTGGCAACGCGCGACATCCTTGCCAAAGATCTCGCCGGGCGAAGATCGCCTGCCTGGACCCATAGGCGAGTATCAAGATGGGCGTGGCCGCCCCTAGCCCGAAAACGGCCATCACGGCGGCCGCCTTGATCAAAGTGTCGCCCTGCGCAGCAAGTCCGATCGCCGCTCCGAGAGTTGGACCGGAACAAGGCGACCATATTACGCCCAGCAAAACACCGAGGACGAACTGTCCCCCAAGTCCGGTCGGTTGAATCCGATCCAGCAATGTTTGCCCGCCGGTTGCGACCGGAGCTGCAAAAGCCGCCAGTCTTCCGTGCAGTGCAGGAACGAGGAGCATGATGCCCATAGCCAGCATTAGTGCCGCGACCGCATTCCGGAGTGTCGCGGGATCGAGGCCAATATTGAAGCCGACCGTAGCGATTGCGATGCCGACGGCAGCAAACGAAGCTGAAAGGCCGGCAGCCAAAGCGACTGGTCCCCAAACATGCCGCTCAAGAACGCCGAAGAGCACGATCGGCAGTAAGGGAAGCACGCAGGGGGACAACGTCGACAACGCGCCCGCAGCATAACTGAGCGCCAGATTGCCGATTTCGGGCACTCTCAGAGCCCTTTTGAGACAAGAGCCTTGATTTTTGCGGGATCCGTTTCACCGGTGGACCTGCCGACTTCATTGCTGCCCTTGAATACGATGAGGGTACTCTGATTCTGGACCCTAAAGCGCTTCAGGACGTCTTTCGCAGTATCGAAATCGACTTCGTAGACAACGAGTTTTGGCGTCGATTTTTCGATTTCCTGGACGATCGGTCGTTGCTGCTTGCACGTCGGGCACCAAGACGCGGTGATATCGACGAGGATAGGCTTCCCAGCCGCCTGCGCTTGCTCGAACGCACTCGCGTCGAAGGGTTGTCCGGCCTGAGCGACCAGTGAGGAATCCATTAAGAACGCGGTTGCGAGCAGTAAAATGAAGGGTTTCGGAAGCATGTGGTTTATCTCCAACGGTAGCCAAAAGGCCGATCCTTGAGCTTCGCTGCGGAACCGGCGGAAGTTACAGGTGCGTTGCACAATATGTGGCGGAGCCCTGCTCCGACCTGATAACGCCTCTGGTCTTTATGCGAGATTGACCGATACAAACTTGACTGGGCGTTGGCCGCCTTGTCGGCGGATTCCCGCTACTGCGCGCCCTCGACTCCGGAGGCCATGATTCTTATTGTTGCACGCGAAAGCGCGTGACCGTTTGCGAGACCGGGGGCTGCTACGCGGAATATGAAGCAGAATTCTACTTCTCCAGCGCTGGAAACGCTCATGCAGGCGGCGCAAGCCGGCGATACGCGAGCCTACGAACGGCTGCTGAAGGAGATCACGCCCAAGCTGCGCCAGATTGTGCGAAGGCGGCGGCAGTTTTTCA
>JACDAG010000785.1 GCA_013695565.1 Bradyrhizobium sp. | reverse complement strand
TCGGCTACAACCAGCTGAAATCGCTTGATGGCTTCAAGGCCTCGATGTCGGACTGGGCCGCGCTCGATGTCGCCGCCGCGGTGGCGTGGATGCGCGAACGCTACAAGCATCTGCCGCTCAACTATGTCGGTCATTCCTTCGGCGGCCAGGCGATGGGGTTGCTTCCGAACAACACCGAAGTCTCGCGCGCATTGTTTATCGCAGCGCAGGCCGGATACTGGAAGCTGATGGCCACGCCGGAACGCTACCGCGTCTATGCCATGCTGAATTACGTTGGCCTCCCCCTCACCAAACTGTTGGGCTATGCGCCGGGCTGGAGCGGATTGGGCGAGGACCTGCCCAAGGGCGTATTCGAGCAATGGGTCGGCTGGGTGATGAGCGAACGCTATTTGTTCACCGATCCCAATCTTCCCGGCCTCTCCAATTTCGAGAAGTATCGCGGCACGATGCGCGCGCTGTGCCTCTCCGACGATCCCTGGGCGACCCGGCCGGCGGTCGAATTGTTGTGTTCGGGATATGCCGGGACCAAGCCGGAGATTCTCACCATCAACCCCAGGGATGTCGGCGTCGGCAAGATCGGCCATTTCGGTTTCTTCCGCCCCGAGCATCGCGATACGCTGTGGCGCGGTGCTGCGGAATGGATCGAGGCTGCGGAGTAGCTGCGCAGATTGCGCGCTAACCGTCGGGCTATTTCGCCGCGAGGCGCAGCCGTAACCCTACACTCACGACTTACGCTTCGCTAGTATAACCCCCCAACGTGTTGCGAGCTGCGTCAAACAGATCTGGCTGCGCATCGGACTCTACGACGGACAGATTCTGGGTCGGCGCTGCGCTTGCTTCACTCGCGTTCAGGAATTTCACGCCATAGGTCTTGCCGCGGCGCCAGACGACTTCGCAGGATTGGTGCTTCGGCCGATCGCGCACCAGCGCCAAGCCGAACCTGTCGCGAACGTCGATGGCGACATCCGTCACAATTCTGGCGCCACCCGGCGAGACATCGAGCACGAAGCATTCGCGTTTGGTCAGGCCTTGGTCGACCGTCATCCAGGCCGGCCGCTTGTGCAGCTGCCGTCGCAGTTCGCGCACTACTTTCGTCCTGGGCTCATCGACGGACATCAAGAACATCCCGTTACGGAATTATCAGAGCGCCAGAGTGTGCGCGATCCCGTAAATGTCTTGTTAGGGTTTTGAATTGGAATTTATCGATTCCGAAAGCGCCTCACCAGCGTGGAAGCCACCTCGTAGCCGCCGCATGGGCATGTGACGTCGGTCACGGTGACGGACCCGTCCTTTCGGTCATGTATCGCGGTCGCAAGTGGCAGGTGCCCTTGCCCTCGATCGGAGACCGAAGATGAACACTCAACCCCGCGAACTCAATGCCAGCGAACTCAATGCCAGCGACCTCGATGCCAGCGACCTCGATGCCGTGAACGGCGGCATGAAGTGGACGCCTGGCACCAAGAACCCCGACGTGATCGACGCCCGCGGCGGACAGTTCTCGTTCCTCGGACTTACCTTCACCCTCGACATCAAGGGCAATGTCAGCAGCATCGGCACGACGCCGTGACCGCGACGCGGAACTGATGTTCCCTTAAGGAGTTTTATTGCCATGACCGAACCAGTGCCATTGCTGATGGAAAATTCGATCCAGATCGCCTGGGATTACCTCGAGGGTACCGGCGAGCTCGGCGATCCCGAGGTCGCGGCACGCTTCCTGACGGATGCCGTCGAGATCATGATCCAGCGCGGCGAAACGCGAAAGCTGATGCTCGCGAACCGGACGATCGACGCCTACCAGCGCTTCAAGGTCGACCGCCTGTTGTCGCTGGTCTCCTGAGCGTGCCAATTCCTCGTGTGATCCAACCCACGGTTCGTTTCCGAGGCGACGGCTAGTTTGCCGGCATGACGAGCGATCATCGCTCATCCCTGATGAAACGGAGAAGGTTCATGGCCAACGAAACTCGCGAACTCGGCATCGATCAACTGGAGGCCATCAGCGGCGGTATGAAGTGGACGCCGGGACACAAGAGTCCCTACGTCGTCGACGCCCGCGGCGGCATGGTCACGGTGGTGGGCTGGACCTTCACCTTCGACATCAAGGGCAACCTCAGCAGCATCACCCATTAAGGGGCGCGCTCAAGCCTTGGCGCGAAGTTTTTGGTACATCCTAGCGACCTAGCTTGTGTGAGGGCGCGCACGGTTCGTTTCCGGCGCGACGGCTAGTGTGCCTGCATGACGCGCGACCATCGTGCGTTCTGAGATCAAACGGAGCGGGACCATGACAAACGACATTCGCGAACTGAACCTGAACGAGCTTGAGACCGTCAGCGGCGGCACCGACCCCCTTCACCTTCTGGCTCAGGTTTCGCATTTGCAATCTCAAAATGCGAGCGACTCGCTCGCCGGTGCGTTGGCCGGGGCCCTGGGCGGAGCAGGGACAAAAGGCCCGCGCGGGGCTGCCTGATACACGCGCGATCGCCGCGTGATTTCGGACAAACGGAGTGGGACATTGACTCACGAAATTCGCGAACTGAACCTGAACGAGCTCAAGTCCGCCAGCGGCGGCACTTCATTTTCGTATCTGCAGGCTGTGGTGGCCAGCAGCGCGAGCGAGAGCGCGTTGGCCGGTGTGTTGCTGGCCGGCGCAATGGGCAGCGGCGCAGGGACAAAAGGCCCGTCGCGCAGGACTGGCAAACAGTCGTAACCGACATGAGCGGCGCGACATGCGGGGACCAAGACCCGGATGTCGCTTTGCTCATCCGGGCTACCCCAAAGTTTTCCTTGTGTGACGGCGCGCACGGTTCGTTTCCGGAGCGACAGATAGCTTGCCGATATGGCGAGCGATCACCGCTCGTCGCCCGATGAAACGGATGATGTCATGACCAATGAAAATCGTGAACTGAGCATGGATCAGCTTGAGTCGGTCAGCGGCGGCGGATCGATGGATGGCATCTCCCGTCTCATTGCCGTGACCCAGATGAAGGCCAGCAACGCCAACGATGCGGCGATGGCGGGCGGACAATGGCAGTCGGTCTATATTGGCCGGCCGAGCTCACATTTCTGGCACTAAGCCCTGGCCGATGTGGCGCTGCGGTTGCCATGTCCGCGTCAAATTAGACGAAAGTGCTGCGGCCGCTGTTGGAACCAACGCTTCGATTCAAACTTGAATCTGCGTTCCACGGGAGTGCCCAGGCGATGACTGGAATGCCGTCAACGGTGCCCTATGGTGCCGATCAAACCCTCTATCTGGTGATGGATGCGCTCGGGCCGAGGGATTTGCAGCTTCAGAATCCGGTCGAGCGGCCCGATCTCGATTCCGTGATCGCCGATCTGATGCTGGCACGCTTCAACAACCCGGTCGGGATCTACGCCTTCAACACGCTCGAACACTGGACCGCCGACATCACCAAAAATGTCGCAGAGGAAATTCAGTGCCGCTGTGATATTGAGGGAGCTCCGGTGCCGGCGCACCTTGAGGACTTTGTTGCAAACAGTTTGAGCAGCGTGCGGACCGGCAGACGCTGAACGATCACCAGACAGGTGGCACGATGAACTGGGTTTACTGGAATACGTTCTGGTCGCTGGTCGTAAGCTCGATCTGGTTCATGACCATCGTCTCGCATCCCGATTCCGTGGTCGTGGATCGCCATCCCCCCAAGCCGCCTGCCCGCCCCCGCGCCAGATAGGTGGCACTGCCTAAAAAGCAGCCGCGACCTCCCCGTACCGTAATGATACGGAGGACAAATCAGGGCGCAAATCATTTATGCACGCGTGATGGAAATCGCCCTTACCGTCATGCTCGCCTTCGTCGGCTTCGCCTCCTGCGCGATCGTCATGATCAGAATGTGGGGACCGGAAGCCCTGGCTTTCCGGAAGAGATCGCGGCATGACACGAAGTAGCAAGCAAACCCGTCAGGCGACCGCTAGTGTCGGGATGCTCTTGATCTTCTCTCCGAGCTCCCGCTCGGCCAGATGCAGATCGTATCGCTTTTGTAGATTGAGCCAGAGATCGGGACCGTTGCCGCACAGTTTCCCAAGCCGCAACGCCATGACAGGGGTGACCGGCTGCTTCTCCTTCAGAACATCGTAAAGCGTCTGACGCGAAACGCCGAGCAATCTCGCGATCTCCGCCTTGGACCGATCAAGGGCCGGCAAGATTTCCTCGCGAAGAAGTTCACCGGGATGCATCGGCGGCAAACCACGCCTGGCAAGCTTTTTGGGCATGACTTCGTCCTAAGTGATAATCCTCCAGATCGACTTCGATAGCGTCGTTTTCGATCCAGCCAAATGTAATGCGCCAATTTCCGCTGGCGCTGACTGCGTAGCGTCCCTTGTCGCGACCGACGAGCCCATGAAACCGGAACCCCGGCAAATTCATATCCTCTGCACGTGACGCGTCATCGAGCGCTCGCAGTATATTGGCGATCCGCTTCGTATTCTGAACACCGAGCCGGCGCCCGTCTCCGGTCGCGAAAAAGCGTTCGAGAGCCTTGTCCCGGAACGAGCGGATCATACCTGGAACGTAAGGCAATGCCTTACGTCTGTCAAGCATTGCCTTACAATGACACATGAACTACCTGCGATTGAGCGATTCGCCGGCCAGTAGTCCGCAATGGGCCGGGCGATATGCGGGTTTCAAATTATTGAAGACCCCGATATCGTTTTGCTCATCTGGGCTACGCTTGCGTTCCTCACGCCTAACGGAACCAGGGAAACCTTCCCTGCCTCGCGCGTTTGTCCGGAAGATAAGTCGGAGGCGCTGATGAGAACCCTGGTTCTCGCCATGGTGTTGGGCGGGGTGGCGTGCCCGCTGTTGTCATCGTCCGCATCATCGCAAACGGCAACGCAAGGCGCGGATGTCACCGCCGGACAACAGCTCTTCAACAACGCGTGCCGCACCTGCCACACGGTCAAGCCGGAAGACAATCGGCAAGGCCCCAATCTGCACGGGATCATCGGACGGAAAGCAGGATCGCTGCCAGGCTACGGCTATTCCAGCGCCATGAAGGAGGCAGGCTTCGACTGGGATGCGGACAAACTCGGGCGCTTCATGGCCACTCCCGATGCGGTCGTGTCCGGCAACAACATGAAGCCGTATGGCGGCCTCGCATCGGCGGACGACAGGGCAAAGATCATTGCCTACCTGCAGTCGACCACTGCGGGTCGATAGAGCGATCAACGGCGGATTACGCCTTTGGCTCCATCCGCTCTACGCGCGAACGATTCTCCGCAATGCGAATTGCCGTGCTACCATCAAAGAAAGGCAAATTACGCGGCTAGCGCACCTGGCCCCATTTCAGTCATCGGATTTCGCGGTTATGCCTCGTGACTCTTGGGTGCCATTGCCACACGAAGCCGATCGATTCTACCAAGTTTACATCGACGAAAGCAGCCAGACCAAACACAGATACATGGTGCTCGGCGGCTTATGCGTTCCCCTCAGTCACTCGGCAATGTTTGAAGCAGATATTATCGACCATCGCGACGACACTACACCCGTATTGAAGCCTGACGGCACCGCCAAACTCATGAAGTGGGAGAAGGCGACTGGATACAATCTGACTGCCTATAAGCGGGTCGTCGACGCGTATTTCACATTTCCTAAGCGCTATAGATTACCAACGACAAAGTCGCTGGGTACTCATTGCATCGCAGTCGATACATCCAAGAAAGCTTTGAAGACTACAGGCGACGGTGATGTCGAGATCGGGTTTGCGAAAGAATTCTACTTCCTTTGCGTTCCCACGATCGGAAATCGACTTAAGCGTGGGTTATTTCATTTGTACCCGGATCGGCGCACCACGAAACAATCTCTCGATGAAGCGCGCAACATCATGAATGCGGGCGCTCGCAAGTATAATGGCAGGACAGACTGGCCATATCGAGAATTGAGATTCCAAGACCCCGAAGTTAAGCAATCCCTTCAGGTTGTCGACATTCTAATAGGCGCTGTCGCTTACCATCTAAATGGCCATTACCAAAAGGCGGAAGCCAATCCAGCGAAGAAGAAACTCTGCGAGCATATCTTGCGTTGGGCGAAAATCACCAACCCCGCAGTCAACACGCCATGGTATCGGCCAAGGCTTACAATTCTGCACCGAGACGGAACGGCGCGAATAACACGCAAATAGGGCCTCACAAACCTACACAGCATTTCTGCCGTACCGCACCGCGGGTCACACCGCCGAAGCGGTGGCTTCGAGAATGTGAGGGCCTATTTGCGCATACCAAGGACAACGATCCGAGCGCCCCGAGCTCCCTACTCCGCCGCCGCTTCCCTCACATACCGCGCCGTCGGCGTCCGCATCGTCACCAGTTCTTCCGCCGCGGTCGGATGCAGCGCGACCGTCGAGTCGAAATCGGCCTTGGTCGCTTTCATCTTCACGGCGATGCCGACGGCTTGCGTGATTTCGGCGGCGGCTTCGCCGACGATGTGGCAGCCGAGCACGCGGTCGCTCGTGCCGTCGACCACGAGCTTCATCAGGATGCGGGTGTCGCGGCCGGACATCGTTGCCTTGATGGGGCGGAAATCGGTCTTGTAGATATCGACGTGAGAGAACTGCGCGCGCGCCTCGGCTTCGGTGAGGCCCACGGTGCCGACTTCGGGCTGCGAGAACACCGCGGTCGGAATGGTCGAGTGATCGACCTGCACGGGACGCTTGCCGAACACCGTGTCGGCGAAAGCGTGGCCCTCGCGGATCGCGACCGGCGTGAGATTGATGCGGTGGGTAACAT
>JACDAG010000781.1 GCA_013695565.1 Bradyrhizobium sp. | reverse complement strand
AGTCATCAAGACCGCCGACTGGGTCATCGACCTCGGCCCCGAAGGCGGCGACGGCGGTGGCGAAATCGTCGCCTGGGGTCCGCCCGAGGATATCGTGAAAGCGCCAAGGAGCTACACGGGGAAGTTTTTGGCGCCGGTGCTGAAATGGGCGGCGGGGAAGCCGCGGAAGAGTACGGGAGCGAGCGAGGCGGCGGAGTGAGGACACAATGTTAGGGGATAGGATCAGGATTCCCCTTCATCTTGGTTGCGGTTCGTGCTATGTTCTGCCCGTTGGGAAGCGTTTCTTTTCTTGTGACGACCCTCACAACGCTGGTTGCTGGAGACGATTGTACTGACGCGCGCAAGCGTGCCGGCTGCAAAGGTCGCCGACACTACACGTGCGTCATCTACGCAATGGTGTCGCCACTTCCAGCAGGCTTAGGGAGCACCGGAATGTTCGATCCCAAGCCTGTGGGTATCCTACGCCGCGTCCGCCGGTCTCACCCGCTTCGCAATCTCCGCGCCCTTTTCCCGCTCGACGACGCCGATGTCATATTGACCCTGCAAGTCGAGCCAGAACTGTGCGCCATTGCCGAAGTAGCGCCCAAGGCGCACCGCCGTATCGGCGGTAATTGAGCGGCGGCCGTTGAGGATATCGGTGACGCGGCCTGAGGGTACGCCGATATCGAGCGGCAAACGATTGGCGCTGAGCTTGCGCGCAGCCAGTTCGCGCTTCAATAGACGGCCGGGGTGTACGACAGGGGGCATGACGGTCAGCCTTTGTGGTAGTCCACGATCTCAGCTTCGTGGGCATCGCCTTTGTAAAACTCAAGATCATTCCTTCCTCATTGTGCAATCAGAACCGATCGACATCCCGGCGATGAGGTTTCCATTCCTCGACCACCGCTTCGACAAACCCTGTCGGATCGTTGCAGAACTCCCGCATCACCTTGTAATGATCGGTCTGTTCGACGCTCACGGGCTCCAGGCCATATTTCGACAGCCGCAGCAGGCGCGCGCCGGGATAGGCCATCAGCATCGGCGAATGCGTGGCCATGATGATCTGGCAATGCGTGGATCCCTCCATCCGCCGCATCAGCTTCAAAAATTCCATCTGTCGCGCGGGCGATAATGCAGACTCCGGTTCGTCGAAAATGAAGATGCCCTGCCGCTGGCAGCGTTCCTCGAAGAAGCGCATGAATCCTTCGCCGTGCGAGTGGGACAGGAAATCCGCGGCCGGGCTGCCGACCGCATCGAGATATCGCGCGACAGAGAAGAAGCTTTCGGCGCGAAAGAACCAGCCCTTTGTTATCTTGGGCAGCCAACTGGCGCGTAGCGCATCGGAAAGGTCCCCGCCCATCACCTCACGCGCGTCCGAATGATCGACCGGCATATAACCCTTGCCGCCGCCGGCCTCGTCATAACCAGCCAGCACCGCAATCCCCTCCAGCAGCGTGGATTTACCGGTCCCGTTTTCGCCGGCGATGATGGTGATCGGCCGATCAAAACTCAGTTCGAATTCGTCGCGCAGGAACGGCAAGCAGAACGGATAGGCCTCCCGGTCCTTGATAACGGACGGCTCCAGCCAGACGCGCTTGAGGTAAGGCGCCGACAGGTTGATGTCGCGCTTGCGGTTGGAGCTCATGGGCGTCTGCGGATGGATGTGGATTGCCACATTCAATACGTGCAGCTTGGGAAGGTCAAGAACAAAGAGAGAACTTTCGACCCCGATATCTCCCCGTCATTCCGGGGCGCGCGTTGCGCGAGCCCGGAATCCATTTACCCGCATGCGCTGCTGCTCAATGGATTCCGGGTTCTCGCTGCGCGAGCCCCGGTATGACACCGATGCACTCACATCACCTCCAGCACCAGTTCCATCGTCATCAACACCGGATTGTCGCCGCGCATCAGTTGGCCTTCGGCGATGCCGCCAAGATAATCCACCAGCGCGATATCGAGCGCCGCCACCAGCGTTCCGCCGGCACCCGGCGCGATGATGCCCGAGCGGATCGCAAGCTCGGTCGCGAACGGCACGACGCATCGGCCATCGCTGAAATGCGCGCCGATGGTGCTGCCGACCCCGCCATGAATCCGGGCATTGAAAATCCCACGTTGCCGGCAGAACCCTTCCAGTGCGCCGGCAAAATCCTGGTTCGGCCGCAGCCGCAGCGCAAAGGCCCGGCTGGTTGTCTTGCTATTGGTCCCGGCATCGGTCGCCGCGCGCGGCACCGGCCCGAACAGTTTGAAATTGGTCTCGCTATCCACCTCGGCGGTAAAGACAGCGCCGTCGATTCCGAACGCTTCCACCGAAAACGGCTCGGCGACGATGCTCTCCTCAGGCAGGATATGGCCGCCGTGTACATGCCCGTCGGTCTCGGTCCACAGCCCATGGCAATGGAAGAACGGCGCGCCGTCGCGTTCGCCCAGCGTCATCGCCGCGAACTTGAGTTGCGTCACGCCATCGGGCCGGAACGTGTCGCTGTAGAACGCGGCATTGGCCCCGGTCTTCGACAGCGCCGGCATCACATAGGCCAACGGCCCGAGCGCGCCGCCGCGCATGCTCACGACGCCGCCGGCAAACCCGGCCTCGGCAAAACCGCGGCGCGCCGCTTCCAGCAATGGCACGCCCGCCTGCAGTGTGAAAGAGAACGCGCGTCCGCGGGCCTCGACCCACTGGATCCGTTCAGGGTTCGGCGGGCCCGGCTGGACAATGCTGCGCATGCCTTCCGGCGCCGCACGATTTGATTTTGCCACACTCATTGCGGCGCGTCTTGCTTGGTCAGATCCAGCAGCCCGCGGGCCTCGAGTTCGTCGCGCACCAGCCGTTTCGGAATCTTGCCGTAGCCGGATTTCGGCAGCGCCTCCCAGAAGAAGAACCGCTTCGGCATCTTGTAGCGCGGCACCTTGGGCGACAGGAACGCCGCCAGCTCGGCCTCGCTCACCTGGCTTGCGCCCTCGCGCGCGACGCAGACGGCGACGCCCACCTCACCCCAGAACGGGTCGGGCACCCCGAGTACCGCGACTTCGCCGATCCCGGGATGAGTCAAAATCTTCTCCTCGACCTCGCGCGGATAGATGTTGGATCCGCCCGAGATGTACATGTCGGAGGCGCGGCCGGTGATGTAGACAAAACCTTCGGCGTCCATATGGCCGAGATCGCCGGTACGGAACCAGCCATCGCGAAACGCCTTGGCGTTGGCATCGGAGTTGTCGTAATAGCCGGCGAATACGGCCGGACCGATCACGCAGATCTCGCCGGTCTCGAAGGCCTTGAGT
>JACDAG010000777.1 GCA_013695565.1 Bradyrhizobium sp. | reverse complement strand
ATTCCACGAGAAGGTAACGCAGGCGGCAACAACAACTGTCGTCCCGGCGAAGGCCGCCATAACCACAGGCGCTTGTTGTTGCACCAAGCTGATGCTCCAACCTTCGCAAAGCCAGCATCGGTGGCTACGGGTCCCCCGATGCGCAATTGCGCATCTGAGCTCGCGCTTCGCTTGGCCGGGACGACAGTGGGGCTACACCGGTGGATTGACCACCGCTTCCTCGCGTCCCAGCTTCTGCTCGCGCAGGAAAATATAAAGCCCGGCGCCGATGATGATGGCGGAGCCGATGATGGTTGCCAGCGACGGCACGTCGCCGAACACCGCGAAGCCGAAGATCACCGCCCAGACGATCATCGAATATTGATACGGCACCACGACGCTGGCCGGCGCCAGCTTCAGCGAGCGGTTGACGCAGAGCAGCGCGCACACCGAAATAATTCCCGCCGCCGCGAACAGGCCGAGGCTGCCAAGCGAAGGCGCCACCCAGCCGAACGGCGACATCACGGCACCCAGCAGGAAGGTGCCGCCGAATTGCGACGACGCCAGCACGATATCCGGCGTGGCCCGCAGCGAGCGCGTGATCAGCATCAGCAAGGCAAACGAGAAACTGCCGCCGAGCGCGATCATCGCCGGCCAGCTTACGGTTTGCGCCGACGGCCGCAGCGCAATCAGGACGCCGGCGAACCCGATCAGGATCGCGGTCCAGCGCCGCCAGCCGACGCGCTCGCCCAGCACCAGCCCCGACAACGCTGTGACGAAGATCGGCGCCGCCAGATAATAGGTGATGACGTCGGCGAGCGGCAGATAGACGGTCGCGATGAAGAAGGCGGCCACTTCGAGCGTGGAGAGCGTCACCCGGAGCAGTTGCAGCCAGGGCCGTTCCAGCCGCGTGAATTCGGCACGCTGCTTCCAGATCATCGGCAACAGCACCAACAGCGCCGCGCAGGCGCGCAACCACAGCAATTGTCCGACCGAATAGGTCGCGACCATGAACTTGCCGAGCGCGTCGCCGAACGAGAACATGAAGATCGACAGCAGCATCAACCCGATGCCGGCCAGCCGCGCCGAACGCTCGTCATAGGTGGATAATTTTGCGAACAGAGACATTTCCTCAAAGTGCCGGGTTGCGCCGGTCTTCCGCGTTTTGCTGCGTCGCTGTTTTAAAGACGTGGATGCCCGGGATGTCCAGCGCGAAGACGCGCGGCGCGCTTATGCCAGGGCATCACGAATTATGCGTAACCGATTGCCGCATTAGCACGCCTGCGATACCGGTAAATCACCTCGCAAAGCATAACAGGAATCCGCCATGACCGAGTTCGATCCCGCACTGCACCGCATGGTGAGCGAACAGCGCTGGTTCGAGGATTTCAAGCTCGGCGAACGTTTCGTGATCCCGAGCCGGACCCAGACCTCGGCGGTATTCGCCGCGTTCCAGACCGCGAGCGGCGATACCCACCCGATCCACTACGATGTCGAATATTGCCGCAGCCGCGGCATGCCGGATCTGCTCGCGCATGGTTTCCAGACCCTGGTCCACACCGCGCCGGGCGCCGGGCTGTTCCCCTACATTGTCGAGGAATCGCTGGTCGGCTTCCTCGAACAGTCGAGCCGGTTCTTAAAGCCGGTCTATGCCGGCGACACGATCTATCCCGCGCTCGAAGTGATCGAGCTCGTGCCCGGCCGCACCACCGGCGTCGTGACGCTGCGCTCGACCGTGTTCAACCAGCGCAAGGAGCTGGTGCTGGAAGGCATGCAGAAGTTTTTGATCCGCAAGCGCCACTCAGGCTGATTGAAGCCATATCACCCCGGAGGCCCGGAATTTCACCCAAAGCCTCCAAAAAGGCTCGAAAATTAAGGCTTTTCGCCAATGTTTGGTGGTTTGAGGGTTGCCGCGGCGGCCCTCCTGCCTTACCTAGAACCTATTCTGCACCGATTGATCGGAACGAGGCTCCAGCGCCTGTTTTGACTTGTTTATCGCAGACAAGTTGACGCCATCTGCGCAAACTTGACTGCTACGCGAACCGCAGCCCCATTCGTCGAAAACGCCATAGAAGCCATCATGAAATTCCTGGACGAAGCAAAGGTCTATATCCGCTCCGGCGACGGCGGCAACGGCTGCGTGGCGTTCCGCCGCGAGAAGTTCATCGAGTTCGGTGGTCCCTCCGGCGGCAATGGCGGCCGCGGCGGCGACGTCGTCATCGAGGTGGTCGATGGATTGAACACGCTGATCGACTATCGCTACCAGCAGCACTTCAAGGCGCAAAAAGGCGTCAATGGCATGGGCAGTGACCGCCATGGCGCCAATGGCAAGGCGATCGTGCTCAAGGTGCCGGTCGGCACCCAGATTATCGACGAGGATCGCGAAACGCTGATCCACGACTTCACCACGCTCGGCGAAAAGTTCGTGCTGGCCGAAGGCGGCAATGGCGGTTTCGGCAACGCGCATTTCAAATCCTCTACCAACCGCGCGCCGCGCAACGCCAATCCCGGCCAGGAAGGCGAGGAACGCTGGATCTGGCTGCGGCTGAAACTGATCGCGGATGCTGGATTGGTCGGCCTGCCCAATGCCGGCAAATCGACCTTCCTCTCCGTTGTCAGCGCGGCAAAGCCGAAGATCGCGGACTATCCCTTCACCACGCTGCATCCGCAGCTCGGCGTCGTGAACGCGCAGGGCCGCGAATTCGTGCTGGCGGATATTCCCGGCTTGATCGAGGGCGCGCATGAAGGCGCCGGCCTCGGCGACAGATTTTTGGGCCATGTCGAGCGCTGCCGCGTGCTGCTGCATCTGATCGATGCGACCTGTGAGCACGCCGGCAAGGCCTACAAGACGGTTCGCACCGAACTCGAGGCCTATGAGGGCCAGCTTGCCGAGAAGATCGAGATCGTGGCGCTCAACAAGATCGACGCCATGCTGCCGGACGAGCTGAAGAAGCAAAAGGACCGGCTGAAACGCGCAGCCAAGAAAACGCCGCTGCTGATCTCGGCAGTGACCGGCGAAGGCATGCCGGAAGCGCTGAAGGCGCTGGTCGAGGTGATCGGCGAAGCCCCGGTTTCGCTCAAGGCCAAGGGTAGTGCGGCGCAGGCCGAGCCCTGGACGCCGGCGCAAGGCTAGAGCGTTTTCCAGCGAAGTGGATGCCGGTTCGCGTGAAGAAAACGCGTCAAAACAAAAGATTGAGCCCCGTTCCGATTTCATCGGAACGGAAAAAGCTCTGGATTTCTGCACCAAAGGCCCTGCAAGCAGGTTTGCAATCGGCCCTTCGATATTGCAGCATCGGAAGATTGCAATCCTCCGAAGTGTGACGCATGGCGAAGCCGAAGAACGTTCTCTGGATCATGTGCGACCAGCTGCGCCATGATTATCTCGGCTGTACCGGCCACCCGACGCTGACGACGCCGAACATCGACGCGATGGCCAAACGCGGCG
>JACDAG010000776.1 GCA_013695565.1 Bradyrhizobium sp. | reverse complement strand
GGTCATCACCGCGCTGCGGCCGGGCGGCGAGAAAGGTTTTGCCGAGCTCAAGCCGACCATCATCGGACTGGTCGCGGCGGCCTTCTTCGCGCTATCGGCGATCGGTTTTCGCGGCGCCATCATCACGGTGCCGGATGTCTCCTTCGTTACGGCGGCGTCCTACACGCTGGTGTTCGGCCTGTTCGTGCAGACGCTGGTGCTGACGATCTATCTGCTGCTTCGCGCACCCGACGTGCTCCGGAAAATCTTCGGTCTGTGGAAGCCCTCGATGTTGGCTGGCTTCATGGGCGCGTTCGCCTCGCAGTTCTGGTTCCTGGCGTTTGCGCTAACAGCGGCCGCCAATGTGCGCACGCTGGCGCTGGTCGAAGTGCTGTTCGCGCAGGCCGTCGCCTATTATTCGTTCAAGCAGCCGCTGTCGGCGCGGGAATTGTCCGGCATCGTCCTGATCGTGGCGGGCGTGGCGCTGCTGGTCGCGGCGTAGCTGTCATTCCGGGGCGATGCAAGGCATCGAACCCGGAATCTCGAGATTCCGGGTCTGGTCCTTCGGACCATCCCGGAATGACGCGGGCGCGTCAGTTCCGGTCGTCCGGCAGCACCGGCAGCGGCGACACTTCCACGCCTTCGTCGATCAGCGAGCGGGCTTCCTCCGGCGATGCCTCGCCATAGATCGGCCGGTGTTCGATATCGCCGTAATGCATCTTGCGCGCTTCGTTGGGGAAGCGCTCGCCGACATTGTCGGCGTTCTTGGTGATGTGATCGCGCAATTCCTTGATCTTGGCGCGCAGCTCGCGCTCATGCGCCATCAGTAGCGGGGTCGATTCGGTTGCCGCGACTTCCGTGCTGGCAACTTCCGCAGCCACAGGCGCGG
This sequence comes from Bradyrhizobium sp., assembly GCA_013695565.1. GTDB lineage: Bacteria > Pseudomonadota > Alphaproteobacteria > Rhizobiales > Xanthobacteraceae > Bradyrhizobium. The sequence continues at coordinate 2,309 of JACDAG010000776.1, read as the reverse complement.
GATTTTCGCTGCCCTTCTTGCTGACGATCTGCGGCGCCATGATGCCCCGCTCGACCTTGACCGAGCCGCAGGACGGACAGCTCACCAGCTTGCGCTTCTCCTGGCTTTCATAGGCCGACGAGCTTTGAAACCAGCTTTCGAAGGCATGGCCCCGCTCGCAGCGCAGGCTGTAGCGGATCATGCCGAGCCCCGGACCAGATGCAGATGTTCCGGGCCGGCTTTGGGATCGGCGATGCCAAAGCGCCGGCCGTGCTGCAGCGACGGCACGGTTTTCCGCGCGGTCTCGACCCTTGATGTGTCGATCTCGGCGAGGAACACGCCGGGCTCGACGCCGCCCTCGGCGAGGATTTCTCCCCAGGGTGCAATGATCAGCGAATGCCCAAACGTCTCGCGCTTGTTCTCATGCATGCCGCATTGCGCCGCGGCGAACACGAAGCAGCCGGTCTCGATGGCGCGGGAACGCAACAGGATATGCCAATGCGCCTCGCCGGTCTTTTTGGTGAAGGCCGACGGCACGGTGAGGTAGGAGGCGCCGCTTTCGGCGAGCGCGCGGTAGAGCGCGGGAAAGCGTACATCGTAGCAGATCGTGAGCCCGATCCGGCCCCAAGGCAGGTCCGATATCACGGCGGTTTCGCCCGGCTGGTAATTGGCGGATTCGCGATAGCTCTCGCCGCCCGGCAGGTCGATGTCGAACATATGGATCTTGTCGTAGCTGGCGAGCACATTGCCGTCGGGCCCGATCAGGAACGAACGGTTGACCGCCTTCTCCGGCGAGAAGCGCAGCGCCAATGAGCCGATGTGGAGATGGATCTTCAGCTCCGCCGCCAGCGCGCGATACGCCTTGAGCGACTTGTCGTCCTCCTCGCTTGCCAGACGCTCGAACAGCGCCTTGCGGTTCAGCTGCATCATGTTGCTCACCTCGGGGGTTTGCACATAATCAGCGCCTTGCGCCGCCGCCTCGCGGATCAGCCTGGTGCCTTGCTCGAGGCTCGGCTCCGGCAACAGGGAGGTGCGCATCTGCACCATGGCGGCGGTGAAGGTCGTGGCAGCGCTCATGACGAGGCCTTTTCTCCCGCCAGCATCGCGTCGAGCTTGCCCGCACGGTCCAGGGCGTAAAGCTCGTCGCAGCCACCGACATGGGTTGCTCCGATGAAGATTTGCGGAAACGTCGAGCCATCGCCGGCCCGATCGTACATTTGCTCGCGATAGGAAGGGTCGGTCGACACGCTCAATTCGGTGAACGCGGCATTCTTGCGGGTCAGCAGCGATTTGGCCGCGGTGCAGTAACCGCAGCCCGGGCGGGTGTAGATTTCAACGGCAGTCGTCATGGCGCGCTCTGGTTCGCAAGTTCCGGAAGGGACAAGTCCTTGAATTACAAGTCCTTGAATTATATGGGAGCCCGGTGGGTGTCCACAACCCGCGCGAATACCAGCACGTCGACCTGCGTGGCCCTGGCGCGGAGCAGGGCCCGTGCGCAGGCATCCGTGGTGGCGCCTGAGGTCAGGACGTCGTCGATCAGGACCACGCGGCGGCCCTGGATGTCGGCGGTGCGGTCGGGGGCCACCTTGAACGCGCCCTGCACATTGCTGGCGCGCTGTGCCCGCGACAGTCCGATCTGCTGTTCGGTCGCCCGAACCCGCCGCAGCGCCTCGGAGGCCAGTTTCACGCCGGTTTGACGCGAAATCACCCGCGCCAGCGCGCCGGATTGATTATACCGCCGGCTCCAGCCGCGCCGCCAATGCAGGGGAACCGGCACCAGCACGTCGGCCTCCCCAAGCAATTCCTGCCCCGCACGGGCCATCCAGCGGCCCATCGCGGGCGCGAGGTCCGTGCGGTCCTGGTACTTCAGCGAATGAACCAGCGTGCGCGCAACGTCATCATAACGCACCGCGGCGCGGGCGCGCTGATAGGCCGGCGGGTTGGCGATTGCCTCCATCGACAGCAATTCGGGGCCGGGGTCGTAGACAAAGGGAATGCCGAGCCGCGGGCAGAACGGCGGCGCGATGAACGACAGCTTGGCCCAGCATTCCGCGCAGACCCCCTCGCCATCGACCGGCTCGCGGCAGGAAACGCACAGCGTCGGCAGCGCGATGTCGAGCGCCAGCCGCGGAATATGCGCGAACACGCCACGCGCGGCATTCAGCACGCCGCGCAGATGGGTGGATATGGAGCGTGGTGGTGATGCCTCGGCGTCCATGGGCAGAGGCTAGCGCCGCAGTGCTTCGTGCTCAAGCGGCGGATTGCAGACATGGGGCGGCCAGCGTACCAACCGGCATGGCCCCGAACCCGACCGCCGCACCGATCCTGTT
>JACDAG010000773.1 GCA_013695565.1 Bradyrhizobium sp. | reverse complement strand
CACACTCCCTCCACGGTGATCGCCCGATTGGCTCGGGTCGCTTGTTTTGGGGAGTGTGGAGAGCGGCAGCGGGGAAATCAATGCGCCCGTCACGAGCGGCGTGATCTCCCTCGCCCCGTTCTTACGGGGAGAGGGTTGGGGTGAGGGGCTCTCGCCGCGAAAGTAGTGTCAGTTGATAGACCTGTACCCCCTCACCCGGATCGCATCTGCGCTGCGATCCGACCTCTCCCCGCAAGCGGGGCGAGGTGAAAATGCACTCTACTCCTCGTCCTCGCCCTCATTCTCCTTGCCGGGAATAACGTACCTCCCGGACAGCCAGCGGTTCAGATCGACGTCGCGGCAGCGCGGGGAGCAGAACGGCAAGGTTTTCGGGTTCTCGGCCGGCTTGCCGCATTCCGGGCAAGCCTTTGATGCGGCCTTCTGCTGACCGGCATCTTTGGGCGGGTCAGCTGGCATTCAACCAGCCGAAGCGGATCGGAAAGCCCTCGCCGCCGAGCAGCGTCACCGTCTCATACAGCGGCAGGCCGACGATGTTGGTGTAGGAGCCGACCATCTTGACCACGAACGATCCGGCGATGCCCTGCACCGCATAGCCGCCGGCTTTGCCGCGCCATTCGCCGGAACCGATATAGGCCTGGATGTCGTCCTCGTTGAGCCGCTTGAAGCGCACCCTTGTTTCGATCAGGCGCTGGCGGAAGGTTTCCTTGGGCGTCACCACGCAGATCGCGGTGTAGACGCGATGGTTGCGGCCCGACAGCAGCCGCAGGCATTGCGAGGCTTCGTCGACCAGATTGGCTTTCGGCAGGATACGGCGGCCAACCGCGACCACGGTATCGGCGGCGAGGATGAAGGAACCGCGCAACTCGTCGTCGAGCTGCACGGATTTGAGCGCCGCATCGGCCTTGGCGCGCGCCAGCCGATTGGCGCAGGCGCGCGGCAGCTCGCCCCGCTTCGGGGTCTCGTCGACATCGGCCGGACGCAACGCGTCGGGTTCGATACCGGCCTGGTTGAGCAGGCTGAGCCGTCGCGGCGAACCGGAGGCAAGAACGAATTTGGGACGGCCAAGCATGCTGATTTTGCGGAGGGTCTGGGATTCGGGGGCTGAATTCGCGCGGAACCTATCGGAAGGGAGTGATTTTCACAACCGGGTGGCAAGTGGTTGTTACCACTTCGATATCCTCGTCGTCCCTGCGAAAGCAGGGACCCATAGCCACCGGAGGTTATGAAGGAAAAGAAAGCAGCCACTGCCACCGCCCTAAATCATTTCCGCCGCGGCGTATGGGTTCCCCGATGCGCAATTGCGCATCTGAGCTTTCGCAGGAACGACAGCTACCCGCTCGCAGCACCCGCCTTGGAAAAGCGCCGGCGGATGCGCATCAACAACCCGTCGCAGACCTCGCGGTAGGCCTGCAGCTTCTGCTCGCGGCTGCCTTCCGTGGTGGTCGGATCCGGGGTCGGCCAGTATTCGACATCGGCCGCCAAGGTGTGCGTCAGCGCCAGCGCCTTGTGATGCGCCTCGGGCGACAGCGTAATGATGAGATCGAAATTGAGTCCTTCCCAATCCTCGAGCTCCTCGAACGTCATCGGCTTGTGGGTCGAAATATCCTGGCCGAGTTCGGCCATCACGGCGACCGCGAACGGATCAAGCTCGCCCTTCTTGACGCCCGCGGATTTCACATAGAGCGCGTGGGGAAACATCTGCTGCAGCAGGCTTTCGGCCATCGGCGAACGCACGCTGTTGAAGCCGCATGAGAACAACACGGCCTGCGGATTGCGCGCGCGGGGCGGCGCGTCCATGCGCTCACGCTTCTCTGGCTGGGAGCGTGACCTTCATCATGCGTCCTGCCCCTTCCAGTGCAGCACGCAGATCAGCGTGAACAGCCGCCGCGCGGTTTCGAAATCGACCCGTACCTTGCCCTTCAGCCGTTCCTGCAGCGTGCGGGAGCCTTCATCGTGGATGCCACGGCGGCCCATGTCGATGGCCTCGATCTTGTCCGTGGTCGCGGTCCGGATCGCCTGATAATAGCTGTCGCAGATCATGAAATAGTCTTTCACGATCCGCCGGAACGGCGTCAGCGACAGCAGATGCGCCACCACCGGCGTGCCGTCCTCGCGGCGGATGTCGAACATCAGCCGGTTGCCGGTGATGGCGAGATGCAGCGTGAACGGGCCGCTCTCCGCGCTTTCCGGCGCGAACAGATTCTGCTCGATCAAATCGTAGATCGCGATCGCACGCTCATGCTCGATGTCGGGGCCGGAACGTCCGATCGATTCCTCATCCAGCGTCACCGCAACAATGCGATTCTGCGGGTCCTCGTCTGGGGGCGGCTTAGTCATGACAGGTTGAGACGCAATCCGATCGAGCGTGAATGGGCATCGAGGCCTTCGGCCTGGCCCAGGGTCATCGCGGCAGGGCCCAGCGCGCGCAACTGGTCCGGTCCGCATTTGAGAATCGAGGTGCGCTTCATGAAGTCTAGCACGCCCAAGCCCGACGAGAACCGCGCCGAGCGCGCGGTCGGCAGCACGTGGTTGGAGCCGCCGACATAATCGCCGATCGCCTCGGGCGTATGCGCGCCCAGAAAGATCGCGCCGGCGTTGCGGACTTTTGCCGACAGCGCCTCGGGGTCCGCGGTCATGATTTCGAGATGCTCGGCGGCGATCGCATTCGCCAGCTCCACCGCGTCGTCGAGCGTTTTGACCATGATGATGGCGCCGAAATCCCTCCACGAGGGGCGGGCGATTTCCGCGCGGGGCAGCGTGGCGAGTTGCGATTCGACCGCCTGTTCGACCTCTGCCGCAAGACGCGCGCTGTCGGTGATCAGGATCGACTGCGCGCTGGCGTCGTGCTCGGCCTGCGCCAGCAAGTCAGCCGCGATCCAGCCGGCATTGCCGGTGTCGTCGGCGATCACAAGCACTTCCGAGGGGCCGGCGATCATGTCGATGCCGACCTTGCCGAACACCTGCCGTTTGGCGGCCGCGACATAGGCATTGCCGGGGCCGACGATCTTGGCGACCGGCGCGATCGTGGCGGTGCCATAGGCGAGCGCCGCCACCGCCTGCGCGCCACCGACGCGGTAGATTTCGGAGACGCCGCCGAGTTTGGCGGCCGCCAGCACCAGCGGGTTGAGCTTGCCGTCAGGCGACGGCACCACCATCACCACGCGCGGCACGCCGGCGACCGCCGCCGGCACCGCATTCATCAGCACCGAGGACGGATAGGCCGCGGTGCCGCCGGGCACATAGAGGCCGACCGCATCGATCGCGCTCCAGCGCCAGCCGAGTTCGACGCCGAGCGCATCGGTGAAGCGCTCGTCCTTGGGCAGTTGGCGGCGATGGAACATCTCGATCCGGTCGCGCGCGAATTTCAATGCGTCGAGCGTCGGGCTGTCGCAGGCTTTGGTCGCGGCCTCGACCTCATCAGCGGTGACGCGCAGGCCGCTCGCCTCGATAGCCAGCCGGTCGAACTTGCGCGTCGCCTCGAGCAGGGCGGCGTCGCCGCGCGCGGCCACGTCATCGACGATGGCGCGGGTCGCCCGTTCGACGTCGGCGGAGACTTCGCGCTTGGCGCCGAGAAAGGCGGCAAAGCGCTGGTCGAAATTGGCGCTGCTTCTGTCCAGGCGAACGGGCATGGTGGCTTTCTGGGATGTAGAAAAGTACCCATGCTCAATGGCGCGGCGGCCAAGGGCCGTCAACCCTCCTCGTCGTCCCGGCGAAGGCCGGGACCCATAGCCACCGGCTCGCAGTTTTGAGAAGGCTGGAGCTACAGCCCGGTGCAGTAACAAGCATGGGTGGTTATGGCCTGCGCCGGGACGACAATAGAGAGGTGTTTCAGACCTCCGACGGCGCGATACCGGCGGCGCTGGTGCCGAGATCGTCGGCACCGAGG
>JACDAG010000772.1 GCA_013695565.1 Bradyrhizobium sp. | reverse complement strand
CCCCAGCCATGCTGCCGGCGATACCAAGCGCGTCGACGATTTGTCTGGCGTTGAGACTCAGCGCGGCACCAACGCCTGCGGCTGCCCCCATCGCGCCGAACACGGCGGTCGGATGAAAGCCGGCTTTGTGGACCGCTTTCGGGACCACAAGGCTCAACCGGCACAACACTTCGGTACCAACCGCTATTCCGATCAACGCCATGCGGCCATCGGGGTTATGCCGCTCGCAGGCGGCAAGCACGGCGGGCACGATCACCGCCCCGGCATGGACGGGGCCGCCTTCGAATGTATCGTCGAAATCCTCGCCATGGGCGGCGGTGCCGTTGACGAAGGCAGCGCCCGCGGCCGTCAGCGTGCGGGCGTGACCGATCGCCGTGCACGGACCATCGTCGTCACAGCCGGCGAGCGCGCTTTCGATATAATCCTCATTGCGCGCAGTGACGCATAATCCGACGACATCGATCAGCAAATCCTCGCATTTGCGCGTGGTCACGTCCGAAAGCGCGCCCGGCTTCAGCGCGACGATCTTTTCGGCCAGCGTTTCGGCAACCGAAATCCTGGGCAATCCGGATGTCATCAGACGCGGAAGATCTTGCTGTAGCGCGCCTTGATCGAGTCGCTCTCTTTTTCGACTGCGACGGCGTCATCCTTCATGGTCTTGATCTCCTTGAGTGGCCTGCGCGCCGCTTTCTCGACCGTCTGTGAATGCACCGAGCGGAGACCGCCGACATCGACGATGAGTTGCTGCGCCTCGCGGCTAAGGCTGAACGATTGAAACAGCTTTGCCGCGTTCGGATTGGGCGCCGCCTTGAAGACGCCGTTCGGTCCGATGATCATCGGCGATCCTTCGCTGGCATACACCGGCTCAACCGGACGGCCCGCCTCTCTCATCTGGAAAATGTTGTACTCGTTGCCGTCGGCCATGACCGCGCGCTCGCCGAGATCGAGCTTCTTCGGCGGATCGGCCGATGACTGCACCTGCATGATATTCTGTTTGGCGAGCTGCTCGAAGAAGCTCCAGCCGAGATCGCGCTGCATCTGATAGGTCGCGGTCATGATGGTGCCGCTGTAGCCGGGATGCGCCTTGACGATCTTGCCCTTCCATTTGGGATTGAGCAGGTCGGCAAAGCTTTTCGGCGCCTCGTCGGCCTTCACCAGATTGGTGTTGTAGGCGATGATGCTGAGCCAGACGCGGAAGCTCGCGAACTGGCCATCGGCATCCCTGTGCTCGGCCGGATAGAATTTTGCGACATCCTCCGGCACGTAAGGCGCCAGAACGCCGTCACGTTTCCAGACAATGAAATGGGCGGCATCCGACGAGTTCACGACATCGACGGCATGGATGTTGCTGGCATATTCCTGGCCGATCCGCTGGAACACCCGCTCGGCACCGGTGCGTTCGACGTGAACCTTGATCCCCGGATATTTGGTCTCGAAGGCCTTGGCGAGCTTTTCCGCAACCGGCAGGTCGGTCGAGGTGTAATAGATCACCTTGCCTTCCTTTTTGGCCGCCTCGATCAGCGCCGGCGTCACCGGTTCCGCTGGCGGCGCAGCGGCCAGTACGCGCGTCGAGAACGCTGCACCGGCCAGAACAGCGCCGGCGCCTGCCAGCACGTCGCGGCGTGAGATCCCTGGACGTTTCATGCTTTCGTTCCCCGCGCTGTTGGCGAAGTTGGGTACCCCGTAGTCTGTGTTTTATTCCTGTGCAGCGCGATAAGCACTAACGATCTCGTGCCCCGGAGGCAGCGCAGTCGCTCCGCCAGCGCGTTCACGCGCGTCTTCGACGCGCTCTGGCAGGACCCGAAACACAAAATCGCGAAAACAACCCCATGCAAAGTAAGAGACAACCGCCGGCACGGAACATCCCAGAGCTACCGTTGACACGTCGGGCAAATCAGTGGCACATCTTTATCATCCCTCAATTTGGCAAAAGCGTCCGCGGTGCTGCGCAATGGCGCGCTTTGATTCAAAGGCAGCCAGCAAAGGGCCAATCGCGTCATTTGGCACCGCAGCAAAACAGGCCGTTACTCGATCACCACGTCGGCGCGGGCGAGCAGCGTCGGTACCGCGCGGCGTTCTCAATCACGCGCTTGCTACTTCGTAGCCACCAACCTGACGCCGCCCAGCTTGCGCTCTTGAATGAGGTCAACAAATCGGATGTAGGATCTGTGGAATGCATCGTGCCCCATTGGGGTTCCGGCCTGTCGGGCTTCTTCACGCAGGAGCTGATACATTGCCAGTCGTTGCTTCAGAATCGGTCCCCATTCTTCCGTCAAATCCTTGGTCGAAATCACTCCAAGGCCAACGCTTTCGACCAGACTGCGATATTCGGGGATCGACCGAAGCGGCTGAATAGCCATTCCTTCCCACATCAATTGCGCATCAGCAGCGTTAAGCGGCTGATTAGCTATCCAATCTGTGAATGCCAATTGGCCACCTGTCCTCAGAATACGAAAAGCTTCGGCAACCGCTCTCTTCACATCAGGAACGTGGCAAAATGCTTCCTGGCTGACGACAGCGTCGATGCTCGCGTCAGGAAGCGGCACGTCCATCACGTTGCCCTCGACGATCCGTGCAGTACCGTGAAGGCCAACGCGTCTGGTCAACTCCTGTGCGCCCGCGACGCGCGCTGGCGTCAATTCGATACCAGTGACGTCGGCGCCATATTTGTGAGCCAGATAGCGCACCGTGCCGCCAAGTCCCGCACAGAAATCGGCGACGCGCGATCCATTGCCAACCTGCGCTGCTCGCGCCAATTCCTCTGTAGCGGCGAGGCCGCCATAATGATCCTGGTCATGGGGAAACAGCTCTTCAGGACGTAAGCCGTCGAGATGGCCACGGCTTGCGCGTAGTTTCGCAAGGATGATTTCGCATGAGATGGGATGACGATCATAGAAATAGATGGTCTGTGAAGTTGCATCGCTCATGAAACTTGTCTCCGTGGCTCGGGGCCACGCCAATTTTCGCAATCAGACTAGACCATCAAAACAGCAAAAGGCGACGAGCAAAATGGAGAGCAGCGCGTTCGTCCGGCTTGCATTCATCCGGCTATGGCTGACTGCGCGCTAATGAAGTCCACGCCCGGCCAGCAGCCGCGATCACTGCGCAGGACAGGCCGCGCCTGACTTCACCCAGGCTTCGACCAGCGCGCCGGCCTGCTTTTGCGTGCCCGGCGCGGGGCTGCGGCCGGCGCCGGGGGTCCAGGCCCAGCCTACGAGCGTGTCTTCGCTAATGTGATGGATCAGATCTTCCGGCTTGCGTCCGCCATTGCGGGCGGGGTCTTTGATCTGCGCACAAATTTCGGCGACGGTCTTGCCTTCCCACGCCATTTCGCGCGGCGCGAGATGCCATTCCGGATGGCCTGGCATGCGGCCGGGTTCGAAGTTCGCATTCTGATGGCAAGTCGAGCAGCGCATCGCCGGAAGACCGTGTCCGTCGGCGCCGCGCGTGACCGGAGGCTGATGCAGGCGGCCTAAATCACCTTGCCGCGGTCGATCGCCGGCCGGATGGCAGTTGGTGCACCGCGGATGGGTCAGCACCTTGCCAAGTTCGGTGAACATGGCAGCCGATCGCGCATTCGTATCGGCAATCGACGCAAAGCTCTCCGGGCTTGCCAGCGCTTGCGGGGCCGTCTCGGAAACGGCGTAACCGGCGAGCATGCTGGTCGCGACGGCGACCATGGAGACCAGAAGCTGAAACCGCAGATTCATGTCGCTCTGCCCTCGCGCCCGTTCATTGGTTCGCCACGAGATAGCGTTTGGAGTCCGCGAGGATCACATCGCGTACCGCCTCATGATATTTGATGTAGCCGGTGCAGCGGCAGATGTGCCCGTCGAGCGCTTCGGCGATGGTGTTTTCGAGCTCCGCACGTGCGACCGGCGTCTTCGCCAGACGCTCGAGCAGCACCTGGCCCTCGTTCAGGAAACCGGCCGTGCAATAGCCGCACTGGAACGAGAAGTGCTCGATGAAGGCCTTCTGCAGCGAGGTAAGTTCGCCATTTTTCGCATGCCCCTCGATGGTGCGAATGCCCTTGCCGTCGAAACTCACCGCTGACACGACGCAGGTCGGGCTGGTGAAGCTCGTTCCGTCTGTATTTTCGATGATGACAGCGCAGCTCAGGCACTGCGCGGCACCGCAACCGAACTTGGTGCCGGTCATCCCGAGATACTCGCGCAGAAAATCGTTCATCGAGAGATCGTCACGCACATCTGTCGGTCCGTGCGCGCGGCCATTGATCGTGATGCTCAGCTTGGTCACGCGAGCACTCCCTTGAGCAGATTGGCAGTCACCGGCAGGGACTGGAAGCGGCGGCCGGTGGCGTCGAAGATGGCGTTCAGGATCGCAGGCACCACCGGGATCATCACGACTTCCGCGATACCCTTCGGAGCTTCGTCCGGCGTCAGCGGCGGCAACCTCTCGAGTTCGAGGTCGCGCAGCGGCAGGTCCGATCCACGCGCGACGAGATATTGCCCGAGATTCCACTGCCCGTTACCGGGACCACCCTCGTAGGGCGGCAGTGTCTCAAGCAAGGCATAGCCGACACCCATGGCAAAGCCGCCTTGCGCCTGGCCCATTACCACTTCGGGCACCAATGCCCGGCCGCATTCAAATACGCTGTAGGCCTTGGCGATCCGCAGCGAACCGGTCGCGCGTTCAATCTCGACCCGGACCAGCGTTCCGCACATCGAGGTGTAGGTGTTGCCGCTCTGGTTGTTGACCGTTGACGGGAATTTGACGCTGACGCGATCAATGCGGGCGAACTTGGCGTTACCCTTGCGGATGGCCAGCGCATCGATCTCGGCACGGTATTGCTCGCCGGCGATCGAAAAGCGCGCGCGCGACCACTCCCAGCGCGAAAAGCCATGCGCCACCGCACCGGTGACCAGATTGCGTGCGTGCGCTTTCGCGGCCAGCAGCGGCAACGGCAGCGGCGCAAGACCGGACATAACAAGCTGCTCGTCTTTCCATTGCGCCTTGGCCCAATCCTTTGCGCGCGGATCGTTCGGAGCAATGCTCCACAACTCAAGCGCCGCCGGCCACAGGCCGAAGCGGAAGATCACGCGTGCCGCCTCCGCGGCCGAATGGGTTCCAACGTGGGCGCCGATCGAGGCGCTGGTCGCCGAACTGATCGCGGGCACCCAGCGCGGGTCCTTCTCCGCCCGATCCTGCGTCTTCTGATCCATCGTGTAGGAATCGCCCGACGTGACCAGCCCGAGAACGTCATAGCTATCGACGCGCGCGACCGACACTTCGTCGGCGACGGCGCCGAGATAGATCGCTACCCGATTGGCCAGCGCGGTACCGATGCCGTTGCCCATCTCGACATGGTCGCAATAGATCGTGATCTTGCCCTCGGCCGAAAGCTCGACCCGCCCCAGCGAACAATCGGCGCCGGTGCCGTAGTCCTTGGTCACGCAGGCGACGCCGGTGCCAACGAGAATGCCCGGCCGAGCGGCTGATTTCTGCTGCGCGCGCTGCTGCCAGATCGGATGCTTCTCGAGTTTGTCGAGGATTTCCGGAGTGCGAACCGAGACGCTGTAGAAGTTGCCGGCCATGGTCCGGCCGTTGGGCTTCAGCGCGTTGCGACGCCGGAACTCGATCGGATCGAGCGGCAAGGCCGTTGCCACTTCGTCAACGAGGACCTCCAGCGCGGTCATCGCCTGCAGCGTTCCGTAGCAACGCATCGATCCGGCCGTGACGCCACGCGAATGCAGAGCGACCGTGGTCACGTCGACCTTCGGAATGTCGTAGATGCCAATTGCCGCGGTCGCGGCAACGGTTGCGACCTGGCCCGAAAGATTGGCGAGGCCACCGCCGTCAAGCACATGGTCGGCGGCAAACGCCGTGATCTTGCCGGTGGTCCGGTCGACCCCGATCCGGGATCGCATCTTGAAAGCATGGCGTTTGATGCCGCCCTGGAACTGCTGATAGCGATCGTGCGCCAGCCGGACTGGACGTCCGGGGAAGAACATCGCCGCCAACGCCACGTAGAATATGAACGTGGTGTGGTCGCGGCCGCCGAAACCACCGCCGATATAAGTAAACTGGGCATTGATGCGTGCCGGCTTGAACGGGGCCTGGGCCTTGCCCAAGAGATACCCGATCGATTCCGCCGCCTCGTAGGGAGACTGGACCCCCAGAACGATTTCAAGGCTTTCGCTCTTGCTGTTGTACCAGGCAAGGCCGGCTTCCGGCTCGAGAAACATCGGATCGACGGACTGGGTGTCGAACTCGCGGTCCAGCACCAGCAGGTTCGGGTTTTTCGCGGCAAGTTCGTCACGGATCTGTTCGCCATAGACCGCGGCCTTGGAGTACGGCGCCGGCGTATCC
>JACDAG010000766.1 GCA_013695565.1 Bradyrhizobium sp. | reverse complement strand
GTGCAGCGCGCCGAAGCGATCGGATTGCGCTACAACGTGGCCAAACGCATCGAGGGTTATAACATCTCGCAGGGCAAGGCGGTTTCGATCGCAATCTTCCGCTCCGAAGGTACCGAGTAAGATGGCTGCACCGACCGGTATCGCCGAATCCCGCAACTATTTTTCGCGTTTCGTGGTGTTGGCGTGGCTCTCGCTGGCTCAACTCGTGCGCACGCCGTCGCATTCGCGGCGGGCCGAGGCGTCGCGCCGGGCGGCGCGTCACGCGCTGCTGCTATCGGCCGGCCTTTGCATCGCCATCATCGTACTGATGTTCGCGATCGATGCGTGGGAGATCGCCCAGATGCCGAAGCGGGGCACGCCCTCGCTGTGGTGGGTGCGTATCCTCACCGATTTCGGCAAGGATGAATATGTCCTGAGCGCGCTGGGCGTGCTGCTGATTGTGCTCGCGATCGTCGCGCCGGCCTTCAGGGGAGTTCAGCGGTCGCTGCTGCTCGGTCTCGGCACACGCTTGCAGTTCGTGTTCTGCGCGGTGCTGGTGTCCTCATTGATCACCGAAGTGATCAAATGGGGTGTCGGCCGCGGCCGGCCCGGCGTCGGCGGCGAGGGCAACGTGCTCCATTTCTCGCATTTTGCGGGGACGCCGGCCTATTTCAGCTTTCCTTCGGGGCACGCGACCTGCGCGCTTGCGCTGGCTTTCGCGGTGGCGGCGCTGTGGCCGCGGGCGCGGACCGCGATGATCGTCTATGCCCTCGTCATCTGCGCAACGCGCTTGGTGCTGCTGGCCCACCATCCAAGCGATGTGGTCGCCGGCGCGTTGATCGGCGTCGTCAGCGCGATGTTCGTGCGTTACTGGTTCGCGGCCCGGCGACTCGGATTTGCGATCCACCGCGACGGCACCATTGTTCCGCTGGTCGGACCCTCGTCGGGACGCCTCAAAAGGGTTGCCGGGGGCGCTTTCGCCCCATAAAAGCGGACGCCGCGAAGCGCCTGACCGGAGCGGTTCCGGCTTCAGGCCAATGCAAGCAAGTTCCCCCAATTCTGGCCAAACCGATCAAGCCCGTTCAACCGATGAGTGCCGATTTGCCTTCTTCCGACCCAGCCGCGGTGGCCGTTTCCATCGTTGTGCCCGTGCGCAACGAGGCCGACAATGTCGCGCCGCTGATTGCGGAAATCACGGCTGCGCTGGACGGCCGCTGGGCCTACGAAATCATCTATGTCAATGACGGCTCGACCGATGCCACCGCCGATCGGCTCGCGGTGCTGAAGAAGGCGCACGGCAACCTCCGACAGGTCAGGCACGACAAATCTTCCGGACAATCAGCGGCGGTGCACAGCGGCGTACGCGCGGCGCGCGGCGCCATCGTGGCGACGCTCGACGGCGACGGGCAGAACAACCCCGCATTCCTGCCCGACTTGATCGTCGCGGTCGAAAGTGGCGCCGGCCGTGTCGGCCTTGCGGCAGGCCAGCGGGTCGGGCGCAAGGATACCGGTTTCAAGAAGCTGCAGTCGAAAATCGCCAACGGCGTGCGCAAGGCGATCCTCAGCGATGGCACCCGCGATACCGGCTGCGGCTTGAAAGCGTTTCCGCGCGAGGTGTTCCTTTCGATGCCTTATTTCGACGGGCTGCATCGTTTCCTGCCGGCGCTGGTGCGTCGTGAAGGTCTCGACATCGCCTACGTCGATGTGATCGACCGTCCGCGCCATTCCGGCGTATCGAATTACGGCTTCTTCGACCGGCTATGGATCGGAATCATGGATCTCGCCGGCGTGTGGTGGCTGATCCGCCGCAAGAAGCCCACGCCCGCCGTCACCGAGGTTTTCTGATGTTCATCCAGTTCGGGCAAGCGCTCGGCGACTATCTCTACGACGTCTTCGTCGCGAAATTCGACTTTTGGCTCGCGTTCGGGCTGGGTGCGCAATTGCTGTTTACGGCACGCTTCCTGGTGCAGTGGATCTCGAGCGAACGCGCCGGCCGCAGCGTGGTGCCGATGGCATTCTGGTTCTTCTCGATGGGCGGCGGGTTGATGACGCTGGTCTACGGCATAGCCAAGCGCGAGCCCGTGATCATCATCGGTCAGTCGATGGCCACCGTCATCTACATCCGAAACATCATGCTGATCATCAAGCATCGCGGTAAAGCGTCGAAGACGCTAGACCGCTGATTCATCCGCGTCCGGGCACCGGCGCGGGCAGCGTTGCCAGTTCAGATCCGGCATTGCGATAGGCCGCCAGTTCACCGGCGGCATCGAGCACGGGATAGGCAACCGAGCAGATGTGGGAGTGAATCCGCCGGAGATCGCGCAGCACGTCGAGATGCAGCGAGGTGGTTTCGATGGTCTCGGGACGGCCCTCGCGTAAGCGGTCGAGATGCCGCTCGGTGGCGGCAAGCTCGGTGTTGCGCAACGCGGCCTTCTCGGCCAGCAGCTTGCGCGCTTCGCCAACGTCGCCGGACATGAAGACGCCGAACGCGATCCGCAGCGAGTCCATCGTGCGCTTGTGGAAGGCCGAGAGTTCTTCGGCTCCCTCGGCTGAGAACTGGAACCGGCGCTTGATCTTCTTGGTCGCAAGCTCGCTCAGATTCTTGTCGATGATATCGCCGATATGCTCGAGGTTGATCGCAAAGGAGACGATCTCCATCGCCCGTTGCCCCTCGCGTTCGTCGAGGCTGCCGCGGGTGAGCTTGGTGATGTAGAGCTTGATCGCCTCGTCGAGGCTGTCGACGCTGTTATCCATCTGCGAAACCTGGTCGACCAGCGCCCGGTCGTTGGTCATCATCGCCGCCATCACCTTGCGCAGCATGACCTCGACATGATCGCCCATGTGCAGCGTTTCCCGCGCGGCGTCGGCCAAAGCGAGGGAAGGGGTCTCCAGCGCGCTCTCGTCGAGATAGCGCGGCCGCAACGGATCGGTCTCCTGGACACGTGTCGGCAGCAGCTTTTTCAATAGCCGCGCCATGCCGTCGAGCAGGCCGATGAAGACGATCGCGGTCGCGACGTTGAACGCGATGTGGAATTGCGCCGTGGCCTTGGCAGGATCCGGCTGCCACGACTGCAACAGGTCGGCGATCGGGTTCAGGAACGGCGCCACCAGCGCGATGCCGATTACCCGGTTGACGAGATTGCCGATCGGAAGCCGATAACTGGCGGGGTTGTCGCGGCGGGCGCCTTCGAATATCGGGTTGATCGCGCTGCCGAGATTGGCGCCGAGCACCAGCGCCAATGCCGCCGCGGGCGTGATGAAATGCGCAAACGCCAGCGACATCACCAACAGCACGCTGGCGACGCTGGAATGTACCACCCAGGTCACGACGGCGCCGAACAGGATGCAAAGCACGGGATCGCCGGTGATGGCGCCCATGAACACCCGCATGCCCGGCGCATTTTCGGCCGGCGCCAGCGTGTCGAGCAGGATGTGCAGCGCCAGCAGCATCAGCCCGAGCCCGATCGAGACGCGGCCGATATCCTTGATGCGCGAGCGCGGCCCGGCGCGGAAGGCGACCAGACCGATGATGAACAGGATGGGCGAGACGGCGGCGATATTGAACGACAGGATTTGCACGATCAGCGTGGTGCCGACATTGGCGCCGAGCATGATCGCAAGTGCCGGCACTAGGCTGACGAGGCCTTCCGACGTAAACGAACTCGTGATCAGGGCGGTCGCGGTGCTGCTCTGGAGCAGGGCGGTCAAACCGAGGCCGGCCGCAAAAGCGGTGAAACGGTTACTCAGGCCTTTCGCCAACAACAGACGCAGGTCAGGACCGAACGCGCGCAGGATGCCGCTGTGGACCATGTGCAGGCCCCATATCAGCAACGCGACGCCACCCATCAGGTCGAGCAGAACCATGCTTCCCATGCTTGTTGGCTTTCAAAAACGCGAGTCGACGGGTCAGGCTATCGCCAAAAAGCCGCGGATCAACCCTTTAATTTGCCGAAAATTGCTGGCGTGAGCGTGATGCAGAGCGCGTGCTGTCGACCTTTCGGTGTCGAACCGGGTGCGGGTTTGCCGCCGCGGCAGGGTAAGCAGGGCTCAAAAACAATCGCTACATTTCGATTACATTGCGATCGGTTCCGCTAGGCCAATTCCAACAATTCCTCTGTAAACGAGAGAGACCATCGGATGAATTTTCTCGATCAGGGCCAGGGGCAATGATGTTAGCGAATCGGCGCAGCAGCGAACGTCGTGTGTGCAGAAACTTTGCGAAGATACAGTTCGGGACCGGCGGATTGCCGCGCGACTGCATGATCACGGACGTGTCGGATGGCGGGGTCAAGATCATCGCCGAATATCCGGAGATTCCGCCCGAATTCACCGTGATTTTCTCGACCGGCCAGCGGCCGCGCCAGTGCAAGCTGGCATGGCGGATTGGCTGCGAGCTCGGCGCGCAGTTCGTCGATTAAGCGAAAATCCCGGTCAAATCGCCAAAGCCGGCCCACAGAGCCGGCCGGCGACGGCCTCCCGGTCGCCGGTTACCGCAATCGCGGGGCTGCTTAACCCGAATTTAGGGTTAAGCTGTGAGCATTCTGGACAGTCGCCGACGCGGGTCCAGTAAATGTTTCAGAAATTGTTCCAACCATCTGAGTCCACGCGAGTTTTCGTGTTGACCGCATCATCGGCGATTCTCGCGCTGGGGCTTTCCGGCTGCCAGCTGACTTCTTCGTCTGATGTGACGGGCTCGAACGGCGACAAGGCCGAAACCAGCCGGTCTGCCGACCCGCGGCGCGACGTCGACGCTTACGCGGAGCGATATCGCGCCAACCCAAAGGATGCCGAGGCCGCCCTGCAATATGGCAAGGCGCTGCGCGCGACCGGGCAGAAGTCGCAGGCGGTCGCCGTGCTGGAGCAGGCCACGATCGCCCATCCCAACAACAAGGCGCTGCTGGCCGGTTATGGCCGCGCGCTGGCTGACAATGGCAATTTCCAGCAGGCCTTCGACGTGCTCGGCCGCGCCCACAGCCCCGACAATCCGGATTGGCGTATCCTCTCGGCGCAAGGCGCGACGCTCGATCAACTCGGCCGGTTCGAGGAAGCCCGGCAGTATTATTCGAGCGCGCTGAAGATCACACCCAACGAGCCGACGGTGCTGTCCAACCTCGCATTGTCTTACGTGCTGTCAAAGGATCTGCCGAAGGCGGAGGAGACGCTGCGTCGCGCCCACGGCCGTGCCGGCAACGATCCGCGCGTGCGGGCCAACCTGGCGCTGGTGGTGGGCTTGCGCGGCAATACGGCCGAAGCTGAAAAGATCGCGAAGGCGGATTTGCCGCCCGAAGAGGGCGCCGCGAACGTCGCGCAGCTGAAGCTATTGCTGTCGCGGAAAGAGAATGCGCGCGCCCAGATGGACAAGATGCCGGTGGCGGCAGCACCCGGGCGTTCCGATTGATGGTCGAGGAACGGGCCTGCGATTTCGCCCGTTCGTGACTGCCTGCGCCTTATGAACGACCGCCGCCGCCTTATGAACGACCGCCGCCGGCCCGCAGCTTGTTGATGAGCGGCATGATCGGCGCCAACAACGAGCCGCGGGATTTCTTGGTCACGGCGTGACCCGTCAGGCGTTGCGCCATCTGCACGAACATCGTGGTGGTGCGATGACCGGCGGAGATTTGCTGGATCATCTGGCCGTTATTGGCGGCGGTGCCGAACATCCTTGAATCGAACGGAATGGTGGCGATCGGCTGGCTCTCGATCGCCTTGGCGAATTCGCGCGGGGTGATTTCCGGGCGCTTGTGCATCCCGACCTGGTTGAGACAATACAGCGGGGGCCGGTCGTTGGGCCGGGCGGCTTTCAATACGTTCAACATGTTCTTGGCATTGCGCATGTTGGCAAGGTCAGGCTCGGCAACGATCAGAATATCGTCGGCGCCGACCAGTGCACGCTTGGTCCACGCCGACCATTGATGCGGCACATCGAGCACGATGCAGGGTGTGGTCATGCGCAGCGTATCGAAGATCGCATCGAAGGCGTCCGCGCCGAAATCATAGACCTGTTCGAGCGTCGCAGGTGCGGCGAGCAGGCTGAGACGGTCGGAGCATTTGGCGAGCAGGCGCTCCATCAGCGCGCTGTCGGGCCGATCCTGCTGGAATACCGCGTTGGCGATGCCCTGGATCGGGTCCTGGTTGTAGTCGAGGCCTGCGGTGCCGAACGCCAAATCGAGGTCGATGACGACCGAGTCCAGCGCCAGATCGCGCGCGATCGACCAGGCGATGTTATGGGCGACCGTGGAAG
>JACDAG010000747.1 GCA_013695565.1 Bradyrhizobium sp. | reverse complement strand
CCACAGGTCCGCGCGGGCTTGTCCCCCCATCGCTGATTTGTTACATCGGCGCCGTCGATCGTCAGGCAGCCTGCCATTTATCCGATCGACCTATGCGCTCGTGGCGGAATTGGTAGACGCGCTGCCTTGAGGTGGCAGTGAGTAAAATCGTGGGGGTTCGAGTCCCTCCGAGCGCACCACAATCTCAAATTTGCGGAATCGCAGTGATTTTTTGTCCAATTGCTGCTCAGCCATGTTGGGAAAGCTGGCAGGCGGCTGGTGGACGATAGGCGGACCGGACGACTATCTCCGATCGCCTTCCGAAATATCGGGGGAAACACGTTTCTGCCACGGACGTTCGACTTGGCCTGTCATGCTGCTTTCTGCAGCCTGATCCCGGGCCGCAGCCCGGCGCGCTGCGCAAGCCGGACCAGCATGCTCAGGCTGAACCGGTTGATCTTTCCGTTCTTGATCTCCGATATCCGAGCCTGAGTAACGCCGAGTTGTTCCGCCGCCTCGGCTTGCGTCGATCCGGACTTGTTCAGCCATTTGTTGATGCCGGAAAGCAATTTGGCGCGCATTTCAAGCTCTGCGGCTTCCTCATCGGAGAAGAGGTCGTGGAATACTGATCTTGCCATTATCGTCACCCGATCTGCCTGAGTCGCGCTTTGGCGAGGTCGATGTCCCGTTTGGCCGTTGCCTGTGTTTTCTTCTGGAACGCATGTAGCACGTGAACAACGTCGCCGATCGTGGTCAGATAGATAATCCGGTAGGCCCCTGACGCCTGACGTATCCTGATCTCGCGAATGCCGGGGCCGATCGCCGGCATCGGTTTCCAGTCAGAAGGATTTTCTCCGATCTGAACTTGAAACAATTGATATCCAGCTTCGCGTCGCGCGTCGTTCGGAAAGGCTTCGACATCGGATCGGCTGTTGCCGTGCCATCTGACTTCCTTCATTGAATATGCCAATTCTGGCATAGCCAGTCAACGCGGCTTGGGCGGACAAGGGCCGGCATGCCCGACGTGGGTGCCATTGGACGCAAGGTCCGTATGCAATCGCTCCAGCATGCGCCACAAAGTTTTCGGTTCGTCGTGTTTGATGTATGGCGCTCCCGGCTGCTTGAGAGGTCATTTTGCACGGCCTTTCTTGGTAGGCGACTTCTTTTTGGCCTTCGGCAGCTCGATCACCTTGGCATCGTCACCGTCGGCCTCAATTTCAGCGCGGTCCGTCAACCCATCATCATAACTTTCGATACGGTCACCTTCCACTTTGTGGGTTGGAAACGAGACGTAATCCAATGCCTTCGGGTTGAGAAACACGGTTTGGTGGTAGCCCTCATACGGCAACGGGATCAGGCCGGGCTCCGGGTCGTTGTAGGGATAGTGTTCGTCCTCAAACCGTTCCCAGCATTCGAACAGGTTGCAGTCGATGTATCGAATCTCCCGGCGCTTGCCGTTCGAAAGTTGGATCGTCACGGTGTGGGCCAAGGCGAGAATTTCGGCGGTGTCCGCCGCTCGCACGGCCTTTTCGGTCTCAAGTTCCTCTGGCTTGACGCGGCCATCAGCGACCAGCTTGTCCCACTGTTCATCGGTGATCATGACCGCCCCGCGGACGCGCTCGACTTGCTCCTTAGGACGATATGACGTGGAATCACCGCCCCCAATTTCCTCGCCATAGATCGCCTCGATGATATCCCAATCGCGCGTGTCGGGCATCTGTATCGGCGTGCCCAGTTTGTAGTTGTCATGCTCTTCTTCCGGCCCGTACCAGTCAAAGGCTTCGCTGGAAAAATAGAACTCGGAAATGGCCTTACGCCGGATCGCCACGCTGCGATTACCCAAATCCTTGAACGTGACGAACCGACGGTTCTCATGCAACTGCGAATAGATCGACGAGCGGGCGCCTTCTGAGATCGACAGTACCAAGGGATCGCAGCCGCTCTTAAAGTGCACCGCGATCTCGCCATAGTATCGCAGATCAAGCGGCGCATTATCGTCATAGAATGCCGCCTCCACGGGTGGGTGCGTGCCGAGCAGTTGTGCCGGTGTTGCCTCGAAGTATTTTGCCAGCTTTGCCAGCGCGGTTTTCGGCACCTCCGCACGGCCAGTTTCCCAGCGTTGATAGGTCGGTTGAGTTACGCCCGCCGCCTTAGCAGCCTCGGCTTGCGTTTTGGCGTTCTGAACCCGGTGATATTTTAATCGAATTACCATCGGTCCTCCTGTTCACCCAGAATATTATGCGCATATATACGCATAGTCATAATTTACAAGAGGGCGAGTAATTGACCCGAAAGAACCGTTGGCGTTGATACGCACCCTCACGGTGAGCCTCCCTAAGTTGCTGAAGAGCTGCCATAAATCATCGCCCTCCGAGTGCGCCACAAATCATGCAGTTTGGGTCCAACTCAATCGATTCGGCGAGAACTGCGTCTTGTCCGCAATGCGGCGGAGCCGCTTGATCCGGAATCGCCGGGGTGTCAGGAACAGGCCCTCTGTTACAAAGTTCGTATACCCTAACGGGCCATCGTCGACCGGCTCGATCACCGCAGTTCGACGCTTCCAAAGTCACCCGGGGCACGTGAATGATTTTCCTGGCCTACGCCTATCGATTCGCCTCCAACTTCGTGTTCCTGGCGCTGGTCTATTTCAGCCTCAACTTCCTGGAAAAATACCCGCAGCGGGTCGTGGTCGCGATTCTCGTGCTGATTTATGCCGGGATGCACGCCGCGACGGCGCTGCGTTCATTCTATTTCTTCCAGCGTATCGAACGGCTGGAGGGGGAGGCGCGCCGTCTGGCGTCGATCGCGGCCGAAGGGCCGAATTCTGCGGCCTCGCGCAAGCAGATCGTCAGCGAGGTCGGCGGACTGCGCCACGCCGGGGAGATGAAGGCATATATCGACCTGCTGTTCCTCGCGCTCGTCATCCTGCTTTGCATCGCCAAGATCGTGACCAACTGAGCGACGCGCGCGCGCTTTGACTCGCGCGATATTTGGCGACACCTTTGCGGCCATGCCCTGCGTCAGCGAATTGGCGCACGGCATGGAACTTGCTCCGCACGAAGCAAGAGCATGCAAAAGGTGCCCGATCCGATGCTGGCCGTCTATTCAGCTGACAACGCGCTGCACGACCCCGATCATTTCATATCGCGCGGCGTGAAAATCGCCGTGCGGGAATCGCCGGAGCGGGCCAACCAATTATTGGCGGCGTTGGGCGATGGCGCGCATGAGATCCGCTCCCCGCGCGACTTCGGCCGTGATGCGCTGCTCAGCGTGCACGATCCGCGCTATATCCACTTCCTCGCCAACGCTTTCGACAATTGGCAGACCCTGCCGCAACCGCGCGGCCCGGTGGTGTTGGCCAACAGCTATGCCATGCGGCAGATGAAGACGCTGCCGAACAGCTTCGAAGGGCAACTCGGCTTCTTCCTGTCGGGTAACTCAGTGCCGATCGGCCAGCACAGCTGGCGTGCGATCGCCTCTTCGGCGAACTGCGCCTTGGAAGCTGCCGACGCGGTGCGTAGCGGCGCATCCGAAAGCTACGCACTGTGCCGCCCGCCCGGCCATCACGCCTATGCCGATCTCGCCGGCGGATATTGTTTTCTGAACAACTCGGCGCTCGCAGCCCAGCATCTGCGCAGCCGGTTCGCCCGCGTCGCCGTGATCGATGTCGACGTTCACCACGGCAATGGCACGCAGGGCATCTTCTGGGAACGCGGCGATGTCCTCACCGTCTCGATCCATGGCGACCCCAATACCGGCTATCCCTGGCAGGTCGGCTATGCCGGAGAGCGCGGCGAGGGCGAGGGGCTCGGCAAGAACCTCAATCTGCCGCTGCCGCTCGGCACCACTGATGCGCCCTATCTGGAGGCGCTGGACCATGCGCTCCAGGCTGTCAGGGCATTTGAGCCGGAGGCCTGCGTCATTGCCCTCGGCCTCGATGCTTTCGAGGACGATTCGTCCGACATGATGCGGGTCACCACCGCGGGTTTCGGCGCCATCGGGGCGCGGATCGGGGCGCTGCGGTTGCCCAGCGTGATCGTCCAGGAGGGCGGCTACGCCGTCGAAGCCCTGCGCCGCAATCTTGGCAGCTTTCTCGACGGCTTCCTGTCGGAGCGCCGCGTCTGAGGGTACAATGCGAGAAAGTGGGAATCGCCTTTTCGCGTTCTGCTCCCACTCACCAACAAGAACCGGAGCATAATCTCAATGACGGGCATCCCCAACTCCCTGGCGGCACGCGATATCGCTTCCCTGATTCATCCCTATACGAATCTCGAGAAGCACAAGACGGACGGTCCCGTCATCATGGCCCGCGGCGAGGGGGTCTATGTCTATGACGAGGCCGGCAAACGCTACCTCGAAGGCATGGCCGGGCTCTGGAGCACCTCGCTCGGCTTCAGCGAGAAGCGCCTCGTCGAGGCGGCGCGCCGCCAGATGGAGCAATTGCCGACCTACCATATCTTCAACAGCCGCTCGACCGAGCCCAGCATCGAGGCCGCCGAGGAACTGCTCAAGATCGTGCCGAAGGGGCTTGGCAAGGTGCTGTTCGCCAATTCCGGCTCGGAGGCGAACGACCAGGCGGCGAAGATCGTCTGGTTCTACAACAACGCACTGGGTCGACCGCGCAAGAAGCGCATTATCGGCCGCGTCCGCGGCTATCACGGCATCACCGTGTTTTCCGGCAGCATGACGGGGCTGGCCGGAAACCATACCGATTGGGATCTGCCGGTCGGCGGTGTGCTGCGAACCGATTGCCCGAGCCACTATCTGTACGGCCGCCCGGGTGAGAGCGAGGCGCAGTTCGTCGACCGTCTGGTCGCCAATCTCGAGGACATGATCATTCGCGAGGGGCCGGACACGATCGGCGCCTTCATCGCCGAGCCGGTCAACGGCGCCGGCGGCGTCATCGTGCCACCAGCCGATTATTTTCCGCGCATTCAACAGGTGCTGCGCCGCTACGACATCCTGATGATCGCCGACGAGGTGATCTGCGGTTTCGGCCGCACCGGAGAGATGTTCGGCTGCGACACGTTCGGCATCGAGCCCGATATCATGACCGTCGCCAAGGCGCTGTCCTCGGCCTACATGCCGATCTCGGCCACGGTGATCAGCGAGACCATCGCCGAGGCCATCACCAGGCATTCCGGCAAGCTCGGCGGGTTCGGTCACGGCTTCACCTATGCCGGTCATCCCGTCGCTGCGGCCGTCGCCCTTGAAACGCTGCGCATCTACAAGGAGCGCGACATCGTCTCACAGGTGAAGGCGCTGGCGCCGCATCTGCAATCGCGGCTCCGCGCGCTCGGCTCGCATCCGCTGGTTGGTGAGGCCCGCGGTGTCGGCCTGATCGGGGCGCTGCAACTGGTCGCCGACAAGGCCACGCGCCGGCCGCTGCCGCCGGCCGAAGGGATCGGCGCCTTGATCCAGCAGGGTGCGATGGAGCGCGGGGTCATCGTTCGGGCCGCCCCCGATGCGGTCTTCGTCTGCCCGCCGCTGATCATCACGCCGGCGCAGATCGACGAGATGATGGATGCCGTGGCGGCGGCGCTCGATGATGCCTACGCCGTTGCCGAGCGACGCGGGTTGCTGGGCCGCGCGCAGTCGGCGGCGGGTTAAAGCGTTTTCGAGCGAAGTGGATGCCGGTTCGCGTTAAGAAAACGCGTCAAATAAAGAATCTAGAGTCACGTTCCGATTCACTCGGAACGGGACTCTAGCGCTTCTTTTCGGCCACGCGGATCGCGTTCTTCTTGCCCGGCTTGGCCTGCGCATGTTTGGCGCCCTTGCCGGCATGCTTTGCGTGCTTGGCATCCTTCGCAGGGCGCGCGGCGTGTTTGGCGGAGGCCGGTTTCCGGACCGCGGCGGCGCGAATTGGGCGGCGCGATGTGCCGGCCCGCGCCGGTGCCTGCTTGGCGGACACTTCGTGTGCGGCATGCGCGATCCGTTCCACCTTGGGAGCGGATGGCGGCGAATAAAGCATGGTCACGCGGATCGATTCCGGCAACTTGAACACGTTCGATGCCGGGACCGGCAGCGCAGGCGGGTTGAGCACCAGCGTCACCTGCTGCGACCACAATCCGTCGCGCAAGGCGCGCCGCTGCGCGCGATCCGCCGGCGCCGTATTTTGCCAATCGGAATCCGTGAGCTCGGGCGCGGGAAGGGCGGCGGTCGCGGTATAAGCGAAATTTGGAATCTTCGGCCAGCGCGACGTCGCCACCTGTTCCGATACCGGGTGCGTTTGCCATTGCGACGGATCGGTCGGCGTCGCCGGCCGGTCGGGCGTTGCCGGCACGACATGGACGATGCGGTAACCGCGGGCTTTCAGTTCGCTCAGGATTCGCGGAAGGGCTGCGACCGTGCGCGCCTGGATATCGTGCAGCAGCAGGATGCCCTTGCCCTTGGCCTCAAGCCGCTGGATCGCAAGGTCGTAGACGCGCGCGGAGGAGACGTTACGCCAGTCGTCGGCGGGAAAATCGGCGCTCCAGATCTGCAGGCCTTTGGCTTCCGCATAGTCCTCGATGACATCGGAACGGCCGAGGCCCGGAATGCGGAAGAACGGCGCCGGCGCGGTGCCGTCGCCGAGGGCTGCTGTCACCGACGCGATGCCGTCCTCGATCTCCTTCTGGGCTTGATCGACCGGCAGCCGGTTCATGGTCCCGGGATGGTTCTGGGTATGGGTGGCAATGGTGTGGCCGGCATCGCGGATCTTGCGCACGCCTTCCGGATTCGCGTTGGCCTGCCGTCCGACCAGGAAGAAAGTCGCCTTCGCACAATGGGCGGCGAGGATATCCAGGATTTTGTAGCTGTATTTCGGCAGCGGACCGTCGTCGAAGGTCAGCACCACCTCATGATCTCTGAGCGGCAGCGTCTTGCCATATTGCATGGTGCCGATGATGGGATATTGGCGCGGATCGACCACCAGCGTGCTCGATGTACCGAGCGCATCGGGATGGCCTGGGCAATCGGCGGCAGAAGCGGCCGGTGCCGTGACGCAGGTCAGCATCCAGATGAAAAAAGACGCCCACAAAGCGGTCGGCGGCTGCCTTCGGCGCCACCCAGATACGCTAGCGATCATAGAACTTCGGCTTCATTCCCAATCGAACTTTGGTCCACCCGGACCGGCATTCGGTTCACTCGAAAATGCCCTGTTTGCAATCATTATATGCGCGGCCATGAATGCCGCCTAAATCGCCGGAATACCACACTTATTTCGGGTTTTGGGGGCTTGCCGCCGCGGTCGCTGCGGCGGCCGGAACCAGATGCACCACACGATAGTGGTTGTTGCGCAGATAGCGCAGGAAGGCCGGCATCATGGCAGCAGTCTGCGCCTTGGGATCGTGCAGCAGGATGATTCCCTTGCGGGCGATCTGCAGCCGCTCGGTCAACAGTTTCAGCTGCCGCGCCGGTTTCATCGGCTCCCAGTCGCTGGCCCAGAGGTCGGCGCCGAACACGGTGATCCCGCGCTTTTGCAACAGGTCCAGCGTCGCCGGCGTCATCTCGAAATAGGGATAGCGAAAGAACGGCGTGCTCGGGGTCGCGATTGCGATACCCGGGTTCGCCATTGCGATACCCGGGGTTGTGGCGGCGGTGCCGTGAAGCGCCTTCTCCACCGCCGCAATACCCTTGTCGATCTCGGCGATGGCCGCATCCGGTTTCAGGTGCTTGATATTTGGGTGCGACCAGGTGTGATGCGCGATCGTATGGCCCTGTGCGGCAATCCTGCGCACCAGTTCCGGCTGTTCCGAGGCCGGCTTGCCCTTCAGGAAGAATGTCGCGAGCACGCATTCGCGCGCGAGTGCGGCCAGCACTTTGGGTGTCGTCGCGGCCCACGGCCCATCGTCGAAGGTCAGGACCACCTCATGATCTCCGAGCGGCAGGGTCTGCGGAAAGCTCTTCAGTCCCACGCGCGGGAAGGTAGCGGGATCGACGCGCAGAACGCGTGAGATGCCGAGCGCATCCTTGCGCGGGCATTCGGCAGCCTGTGCTGCCGCGGTCCATATCATCATGGCGGCGATGGCCGTGCCGAGCGCCTTGGTGAATTTCGCCGTCATTCGCCGTTCTGCATATTTGGCATTGCGCTTGGCGTTGCCGATTGGGTAATGCGTGCAGCGATAGCTCAAAACGAGTTCTCCAGTTCTGTCAAACCGGCAGTTCTGTCAAACCGGTGAGGCACGGCATGGCCGAGGATATCGAATTTGCCAAAGCCGGCGCGCGACCCGAAGACGGCTCCGCGCTCGACCAGATGCGGGACGACGAGGGACAAATCCGCCGCGAATTTGTCGAGGAGATCGCACGCGCCATCAAGGCCGCCGACGAGGCCCGGCTGCGCGAGGTCGTGGCCGAACTGCACGAAGCCGATCTCGGCGATTTGATCGGCGCGCTCGAGCCCGACGACCGCGTCCAGCTGGTCGAACTGACCGGCACCGATTTCGACTTCTCGGCGCTGAACGAGGTCGATGACGCGGTCCGCGAGGAAATCCTCGAGGAGCTCGAGCCGGAGACGGTCGCCGAAGGCGTCCGCGAACTGGAATCCGACGACGCCGTCGAACTGCTCGAAGGCCTCGACGAGGAGGACCAGGAAGAAATCCTCGAAAAGCTGCCGCCGTCCGAGCGCGACGCGCTGGAGCGCAGCCTGCTGTATCCGGAAAATTCCGCCGGCCGGCGGATGCAGTCCGAATTCATCGCGGTGCCGCCGGACTGGACCGTAGGCCAGGCGATCGACTACATGCGCGACACCCCGGACCTGCCGGAGCGGTTTTATGAAATCTACGCGGTCGATACCGCCAAGCACTGGCAGGGCGCCATCTCGCTCGACGCGCTGTTGCGCGCGCGCCGGCCGGTGCCGATCGCCGATCTGATTGACGAGGACCGCCGCCGCGTCTCCGTGCTGGACGACCAGGAAGAGGTCGCGCGGATGTTCGGCAAATACAATCTGGTCGCAGCCCCCGTGGTCGACACCACCAACCGGCTGGTCGGCGTTATCACCATCGACGACGTCGTCGACGTGATCGAGGAAGAGGCCGACGAAGACCTCAAGGCGCTCGGCGGCGTCACCAGCGACGAAGAATTGTCCGACAGCGTCTGGACCATTGCGCGCGCCCGGTTCAACTGGCTGCTGGTCAATCTGGCGACCGCGTTTCTCGCATCCTCGGTGCTCGGCCTGTTCGAAGGCCAGCTCGAAAAGATGGTGGCGCTCGCCGTGCTGGCGCCGATCGTGGCGAGCCAGGGCGGCAACGCCGCGACCCAGACCATGACGGTGGCGGTGCGGGCGCTGGCGACCCGCGATCTGAATTCCAGCAACGCCTACCGCATCGTCATGCGCGAGGCGATGGTCGGCATCGTCAACGGGATCGCATTTGCCGTGATCACCGGCGTCGCCGCCGTGGCCTGGTTCAAGATCCCCGGCCTCGGAATCGTGATCGGGCTTGCGATGGTCTGCAACCTGATCGCCGGCGCGCTCGGCGGCATCCTGATCCCGATGGCGCTGGAGCGGGTGCGCGCCGACCCGGCGGTGGCGTCCGGCACCTTCGTCACCACGATCACCGACGTGGTCGGTTTCTTCTCGTTCCTCGGTATCGCCACGCTGTGGTTCGGGCTGAAGTGAACGCGAACTGCTGGGGCTCTTATCGTTAATCGGGCCTTAACGCGCTTGGCCGATGATTCCCGGATCGGGAATCAAACATGCAGCGCTTGCGGCTCAAGGCAGACGGACGGATCGTGGAACTGCGGGATGGGCAGGAGTTCCCGCTCGCGCCTGCGGCCCCAGATGCGGCCTCCGCCCTCGCAGTGGAAACCGCGCCGCTTCCAGCCGTACGCGACCTGCGGCGCCGTTCGCGCCTGACCCAGCTCGAATTCGCCGCGAGGCTCGGCGTCCCCGTCGAGACCATCCGGAACTGGGAGCAGGGCAAGCGGGCACCGCGCGGACCTGCGCGGGCGCTGCTTGCCGTCATCGCCCATTCGCCCGAGACCGTGTTCGCGGCGCTGGCCACGGAACCTGCACCGGCTTGAGTTGGCCCGCCGACACCCCATAATGGCCTGATGAACTTCATCGAGGCCAACGGCGCAAGGATTCCGGCGATCGGGCTGGGTACCTGGGAATTGCGCGGACGCACCTGCGCGCGGCTGGTTGAGCAGGCGCTGCGGCTCGGCTATCGCCACATCGACACCGCACAGATTTACG
>JACDAG010000735.1 GCA_013695565.1 Bradyrhizobium sp. | reverse complement strand
CGATGCGGGTGCATCTGTTGATGGGCGCGCTGCTGGTGGCGCGGCTGCTGCATCCGCTCGGCATGTATGTCGGGCCGCGCACCGTGCAGTTTCAGATCTGTCGGGTCGGCGGCATTCTGCTGACCCTCCTCGTGCTGCTCGCCGCCGCGCTGATGGCGCTGATGCGCTTCTGGCCGTGACCAGCAGCCACGCTTGTTTTAAGCAATTGAAATATATCGATTATTTATGTATCTCCGTTTTATTTTGACACTGTAAAGATTTTTCTTGACGACACTGGCGCCGGCCCCTAGATTATCTTTACGTTGTAAAGATAAGGCCAGAGAGGCTGCCATGACCATCTTCCTGATCCTCGCCCCCTACGGTGCTTTCGCCCTGCTGATGCTGGTGAGTTCGGCCGACGTCGCTCTTTTCACCGGCGCTGCGATCTGCCTGGCCGTGATCGCCTACGACATGGTGCACGGCCGTTCGCTGAAGATCCTCGGTGCAGGCTCGGTGGTGGTATTTACCGCGGTCGGCGGCTACGTCACCGAAATCGATCCCGACCTGAGCGTCTCCGGCGTCAAGTTTGCGGTCGACACCGGCATCTTCCTGGTCACGCTGGGCTCGATCCTGATCGGCAAACCCTTCACGCTGCAATACGCGCTCGAAGCCGTCGATGCCGAGACCGCGAAGCTGCCCGGTTTCATCAAGGCAAACTATCTCATCACCGCGGTGTGGACGGCATCGATGCTGCTGATGATGGCCGGCAATGCCGCGCTGATCTATGTGCCGGGCCTGCCGCTATGGTCGGGATTGCTGATCGCCTTTGCCGCTCGCAACAGCGCGGTGTACTTCACCAAATGGTATCCGGAATATCGCAAGGCAAAGTACGGCACGCCGCCGGTGAACGCCCTGCCGGAAGTCTAGGAATCAACCGTCATTGCGAGCGCAGCGAAGCAATCCAGATTCCGACAAGAGAGATGGATTGCTTCGTCGCTTCGCTCCTCGCAATGACGTCATTCAAATGAGGATCACGACAATGAAGAACGTATTTGCGAGACTGGGCGCCGATTTTTTCTCCACCATCGTGTTCCTCGCAATCTACCTCGCCACCGACAATGTGTTGCTGGCGACCGGTGTCGCGATCGCCGGCGCCGTCGCCCAGGTGATCTACTCGCGGCTGAGGGACCATGAGATCGGCTACATGACGTGGGCCAGCCTCGGGCTCGTCATCGTGCTCGGCAGCGCCACGCTTTTGACCCACGACCCGCGCTTCGTGCTGGCCAAGCCCGCGATCGGGCATTTTGCGATCGGCGTTATCATGCTCAAGCGCGGCTGGATGCTGCGTTACATGCCGCCGA
This sequence comes from Bradyrhizobium sp., assembly GCA_013695565.1. Taxonomy (GTDB): domain Bacteria; phylum Pseudomonadota; class Alphaproteobacteria; order Rhizobiales; family Xanthobacteraceae; genus Bradyrhizobium. The sequence continues at coordinate 1,545 of JACDAG010000735.1, read as the reverse complement.
TCGTGACCCAGACCGTTCCCGAATACGTCACCTTCGCAGGCTATGCCTGGGCCGCGCTGTGTTTCGTGCTCGGCGCCGGCACCATCGCCGTCGCGATGACCGGCGACATGAAACTGTGGACGTTCTACGTGACGGTCGTGCTGCTCGGGGCCAAGATTGTCGCCTTCGCCATACAGTATGTCGCGTTCCGCCTCTTGGTCGGCAGCCGCATTCGCGCGGCGGCCCGCGCCTGAATACCCGTAAAACAACAGGGTTGGGCTTGCGCGGCCAGATAGGCTATACCGCCGCCCGGGAGAACTCGGAACCATTCCGGTTACTGGGAAATATAGTGGGGAGACTAAAGATGGCCGTGGACGGAAACTGGAATATCGTCATGACCACGCCGATGGGCGAGCGCAAGGCGACGCTGACCTTGAAGAATGCCGGCGGCACGCTGACGGGCACCCAGGGCGCCGACGGCAATTCCGGCGAAATCTTTGACGGCACCGCTGATGGCGACGACGTCGCCTGGAAGATCTCCATCACCAACCCGATGCCGCTGACGCTCGCCTTCTCCGGCAAGGTGTCCGGCGACAGCATGTCCGGCGAAATGGGCATCGGCCCGATGGGCAGCTTCCCGTTCACGGGCACGCGGGCCTGAGCCGTTTGAGGGAGCAAAAGACTGCACTGCTCTCAATCGCCGTCGTCGCCTCCCTGGTGACGGCCGCGATTGCACGCAGCCTGTGCTCCAGCCAGGTTGCGAATTGCAGTTGAGGGTTTGCGGGCGCGCCCTCTCCCCGCGTCGTCCCGGCGAATGCCGGGACCCATAACCCCGGTCGGCTTTTGTTGAAAGAAAGTCGTCGACCATCGAGCAAAACAACGACGGCTGCGGCGTATGGGTCCCGGCGTTCGCCGGGACGACAACTGATAGAGATGCCTTCGCCGGGACGACAACTACCCCAGATTCAACTCCTTGAAGAAATCATTGCCCTTGTCGTCGATGATGATGAAGGTCGGGAAATCCACCACCTCGATGCGCCAGATCGCTTCCATGCCGAGTTCGGGATATTCCACCACCTCGACCTTCTTGATGCAGTGCTCGGCGAGATTTGCCGCCGCGCCGCCGATCGAGCCGAGATAGAAGCCGCCGTGCTTCTTGCAGGCTTCGCGCACCGCGACCGCGCGGTTGCCCTTGGCGACCATCACCATCGATCCGCCCGCGGCCTGGAACTGGTCGACAAAGGAATCCATCCGTCCTGCCGTGGTTGGGCCGAACGCGCCGGATGCGTAGCCGTCGGGCGTCTTGGCGGGACCGGCGTAATAGACCGGATGATTCTTGAAGTAATTCGGCAGCGGTTCGCCCTTCTCCAGCCGCTCGCGCAATTTGGCGTGGGCGGAATCGCGCGCGACGATCATGGTGCCGCTCATCGACACCCGCGTCTTGATCGGATGCTTTGCAAGCGTCGCCAGAATATCCTTCATCGGCTGGTTGAGATCGATTTTCACCACCTCGCCGCCGAGCGCCTGCTCGACCGCGGGCAGATATTGCGCGGGATTGTGCTCGAG
>JACDAG010000719.1 GCA_013695565.1 Bradyrhizobium sp. | reverse complement strand
GTGCAGGTATTCGGCGAACAACGACAGGCCGGGAATGCCCTTGATCAGGAGATTGCCGGTGCCGCCGACCGGCGTCGGCGCGCCGTCGTCATCGGTGATGCGGATGGCATACTCCGCCGCGGCCCGGCCGATCGACATCGGAATATTGGGCTGGTCGACTTCGCCGACGATGCCGTGGGTGATGGTCTCGGTCATGCCCCACCAGCCGATCATCTTGATGCCGAAGGCGGCGAACGGCGGTGGATCGTTGATCGCGGTGCCCCACAGCCGGAACCTGTGATTCCCGGGAATCTCGTGTTCTAGCAGCGCTTTCATGCAGAACGGGATCGTCGAGGTCCAGGTGCAGCCATGCTGCAGCGCCACGCCCCAGAACCGGCTCGCGGAAAACCGCGGCTGGATCACGCAGGTTGCGCCGACCCACAGCGACGCCAGCATCGAATAGGCCAGCGCGTTGGTGTGAAACAGCGGCAGATAGGTCTGGTGCACGTCGGCCTGATGCAAATCCTCATGGGCGGCGTTGATCTTGGCACCCCACAGCGCGTTGGCGTGGGTCCATAGCACCGCCTTCGGGCGCGACGTGGTGCCGGAAGTATATTGGACGCTGCAGGCGGCGTGCGGATCGGCGGCGCGGCGCGGCCGGTCGGCGCTGTCGGCGAACAATGTCTCGAAACTGTCGCTGCGCGGCGCGCCCTTGCCCTGCGCGGGTGCGGCACCGGCGTCATGCGCGATCACGGCGATCCAGCGCAGGTCGCGGCAATGGGCCGAAATCAATTCGGCATAGGCCGGTTGGGTGATCGCGGCGACCGCGCCGCAATGGCCGGCGAAATATTCCATTTCGGCCGCCGCCGAACGGGTGTTGGTGGTGACCGCGATGGCGCCGAGCTCGACACAGGCAAACCAGGCCAGCATGGCCTCGATGCAATTGTCGAGGTGGATCAGCACATATTCGCCGGGCTTGATACCACGCTTGACCAGGCCCGCCGCAAGCGCGCCGACGCGCTCATGAAATTCGCCGTAGGACCAGGTCCGCGCCGGCGCCTCGAACGGCGCCCAGATCAGGAAAGGATGATCGCGCCGGCTCTCGGCGCGCATCCGCAGCAGCCACGGCACGTCGAGGCCCGCAAACGGTCCGACTACGCCTGGAGCCTGTGAAACCGGCATGATTCCTCCCCGCTGCAGCTTCGACGTGCCGCCTTGGTTATTGCTTGGGGATAGTTCTGCCACCGGATCGCGCAGTGCGCAAATCGTGCCTCACGTCATTTCCTGCAACAAACGCAAGGCGTTTGTGCAAGGGAGCGTAAGCGACGAAGCAATCCATTTCTCCGCCTGCGCAGCCATGGATTGCTTCGCTGCGCTCGCAATGAAGGGGAGGGAGCTACGCATCCCCCTCATAGGACGAAATCTCGATCAAACTGCCATCGGGATCCCGGCAATAGACCGAACGCAGCGTGCCCCGGGCGCCCTGCTTGGCGACCGGGCCTTCCTCGATGGCGACGCCGTTCGCCTTCAGATGCGCGACCACCTCGTCCGGCGCGCTCGCGGTCAGGAAGCACAGATCGTCACTGCCGGCGGTCACGTGATCCGCCGTGAACCACTCGACCTTGTCGGCATCGCGTGGCCGCAAGTTGATCTTCTGGTTCCCGAACACCAGCGATGTCCGTGGCGTCCTGCCGGGGCCCGGATTGAACACCCGGACCTCCATGCCGAGGATTTTCCGGTACCATTCGGCCGAACGCGCCACGTCGGCGACATTGATCACGATATGATCGAGCGCATTCACCTTGACGGACATGCCTAATCCTTATGTAGCGGTCGGGGGCGCCTGTGTCGCACTGGCCGCATCGGGGTTTGTTTGTTAGAACGCGCCCCGTATTCAGTTCAATAGAAACGGACCGGGCCAGAACCCGCGCCCCCAGGGAGAAACTTCATGATTTCACGCCGCACCGCGATCTGCCTGACCGCAATCGGCCTGTCGATGACCGCTTCGATCGGCTCCGCCCAGGCGGCGGATTATCCGACGCGGCCGATCAAGTGGGTGGTTGGATATCCCCCGGGCGGCGCCACCGACATTATTGCGCGGTTGATCGGCCAGCGGCTTTCGGAGCGGCTCGGCCAGCAATTCGTGATCGAA
>JACDAG010000703.1 GCA_013695565.1 Bradyrhizobium sp. | reverse complement strand
GTGCACAAGAAAGTGCGCACATGAGCATACAGGGCAGCGGAGAACATCCGACATTCCCTGCGCAATGGCTTTACGGCTTATAGCGAGCTCTCCCCGGAGAACGGCTCTTTTGCCTCCGTTGCGCCCTTGGAAGTCGAATGCCTCCCAGGTGCATGGACGCCAGCAACGCGACGTCAGGACCACACGACTTCGCCGTAGGCTTCAGTGCCGTTCGTCAAAGGCACATCAGCGTCCACCGCGACCCGTCCCTCGTTATGACGATGACCAACGCCCCTCTGATTGGGACGGGATGACCAAGATGTGCCTTAATTTGGTCTTCGGATAAAGCGAAATATTTTTCATTTTAGGGCTTGACACGATTTCTGTAAATCGGAATTGATTTGCCACGGCTTCGACAAGGCTACGCCGGGCGCGACCGTCCGTCGGGTTGATTTGTCGCAGCTGCCTCGCAAGATTGCCCTTGCATGGGAGGCGGCGCGGCAACGTCCGCCGCTGACCGAGCGGATTAGCAGCGTGTAATCCAGCGCGCCTTCTTGTCCCTTTCCGATCGGCAGGCTACGAAAACGGTGAATAGGACTCGACCAGACGGGAGCAAAAAGACGATGTCGGACGCCCTGATGAATATCTCGCCGGTCGACGGCCGGTACGAACGCTACACGATCGCGGAGAAGCTGCTGCGGCCGGCCGAGACGTCGGCGACCAGATCGCCGTCGCCGGTGATGGCTTCCGATGTCGCCTTGGAACGCTTGTTGATATAGCTCGCCATCTCGGAGGCCTGCGACGGTGCGGCTGCCGCCACCTGCGACAATTGCTTCGTCTTGTCTTCGGTGCGCTTCTGCATCGCGCGCGGCCCGTAGGGGATCACGGTGCCGTTGATCTCCCGCTGCAGGATGATGATGTCCTCGTCGAACGGCGTCTCGATCACGACCACCTGGCCGCCGTCCTGCGGGATCGGGATGAAGCGTCCATTGCCGTTCTGGGCGATATCGCGCCACACCCGTTCGGTATCGGCGGCATTGCCGGCGAGCACCGCATTGACGATGATGTCCTTCTGTTTTGCGACCTTCAGCGTCACCGGATATTTGGTGTCCTGCGCGTATTCCATGTGCGGCGGCGCGTCGCCGACCAGGAACACGATCCGCCTGACGTCGCCGCCGTCGGTCCATTGCAGCTTGTTGACAGCGACATCGAGCGCCTCGTTGACGCTTTCCGGCCAGTCGCCGCCGCCACGGGCTTTCAGCTCCAGCAGGTTGGCGTAGAGATCCTGGATGTCGCGCGTGAGTTCGATCTTCCTGGTGACGTAGTCGTCGCCGATGTCGCGATAGGCGACGAGGCCCATGCGGATGTCGGCGTCGGGATTGGAATCGACGATCGCCGTTGCGATCGACCAGATCTTGCGCTTGGCGCCTTCGATCAGCCCGCCCATCGAGCCCGTGGTATCGAGCACGAAAGCAACCTCGACGGAGGGCTTGGCGATGGCCTGTGACAGACCGGCGGTGAGTGGCATTGTAGCGAGAGCGAATGCGAGTGAGCGAAGCGTGATGCCGTGATACCTGAAGCTGTGCTTCATGGTTTCTCCTCCATGTGTTCCGTCCCTCGGAACCCAGGTTCCCTCGGCTTCGCGGTGGCGTGTGGTCCAAATCAAGGCGGCTTGGGTACGAATTTGCGGCGCATTCGGCGCCGTCGCCCGGCTGGCGGCCGCGCAGGAATCGGATAGGCTCAGGGGCATGGAATCGTCCGTCCGCCAGATCAACCTCGTGCCGCCGCCGGACCGCCGCCAGTCGGAGACCGCACTGGCGATCGCGCGCGGCACTGCCAGGATGCTGCGAACACTGGGTTTTTCCTGCATCAGCGAGCTGCCGCTGCCCTCGGGCCGGCGTGCCGATCTGGTGGCGCTGAACGACAAGGGCGAGATCTGGATTGTCGAGATCAAGTCGTCGGTGGAGGATTTGCGCGCCGACAGCAAGTGGCAGGACTACCGGATGCATTGCGACCGGCTGTTCTTTGCCTTCACGCAGGATCTGCCGTGCGAGATTTTCCCTGAAGGCACCGGCCTGATCATCGCGGATGCCTATGGCGCCCATCTGCATTGCGAGGCGCCGGAGCATCGCCTGGCCGCGCCGACCCGCAAGCAGATGACGGTGCGGTTCGCGATGGCTGCCGCGCAACGGATCAGCCGGCTGGTCGATCCGCAGGGTCACGCGGAGTTTTAAAGGAATTTGGGTTGCGGCCTGTGCGACCGACCAACCGCGCTCGTTAGCGCGGCCGGTTGATGATGGTGTCTTGGGTCGGCGTGACGATGCAGATACTGCGATCGTTCCACTGGATTCCGTAGCCGAAGACAATGATGCTGCCGGTGGGCGTAGCAAGTCCGCCACCTGCGACGATATCGAGCTCCTGCAGGGTCAGTTCGTGGGTCTCATTTTGATCGCGGTCATGTCAGTCTCTCCTCTGTCCCGGCTGACGACTTCCTGCCGTTGTCAAACTCTATTCGGCGGCAGGGATCGTCGCAGTGACTGACGTCACACTGAAACGCTGCTGGGGCAGCTGAAAATTTCGCGAGATGCCAATCCCGCAAGATAGTCCGCCGGCAAGCGGACCAACGGCGATAGTGCAAGCGAAAGCCGCTTACGCGGGCTTGCCGTAATTATAAAACCCCTTGCCGGTCTTGCGGCCGAGATGGCCGGCGGCGACCATTTCCTTCAGCAGCGGCGCGGGCCGGTATTTCGGGTCGTTGAAGCCGTTATAGAACACCTCCATGACCGAGAGCATCGTGTCGAGGCCGACCATGTCGGCTAATGCCAGCGGTCCGATCGGATGGTTGCAACCGAGCTTCATGCCGGCGTCGAGGTCCTCGGCGGTGGCGATGCCTTCCTGCAGCGCGAAGATCGCTTCGTTGATCATCGGGCACAGGATGCGGTTGACCGCAAAACCGGGGCTGTTTTTCGCCGTGATCGGCACCTTGCCGACGCGCTTGGCAAACTCTTCAGCCTTGGCGTGGGTGTCGTCGGAGGTCTGCAGGCCGCGGATCAGCTCCAGGAGCGCCATCAGCGGCACCGGATTGAAGAAGTGCATGCCGATGAAGCGGTCCGGACGGTCGGTCGCGGCGGCGAGTTTCGTGATCGAGATCGAGGAAGTGTTGGTCGCGACGACTGCGCGCGGGTTCAGCGTCGCGCAAAGATCCTTCAAAATCTTGATCTTCAGATCCTCCCGCTCGGTCGCGGCCTCGATCACGAGGTCGCAATTGGCGAGCTTGCCATTGTCGGTCGTCGCGGTGATGCGCGCCAAAGCGGCTTGCCGGTCGGCGTCGGTCATCTTCTGCTTGTTGACGAGGCGCTCGAGGCTGCCGGTCAACGTCGCCATTCCCCGCGCCACCGCGGCATCCGAGATGTCGATCATGGTCACCTGGAGCCCGGCCGCCGCGCAGACCTGCGCGATACCGTTCCCCATCGTCCCCGCCCCGATGATGCCAATTGTTTCAATCATTGCTCGCGTGCTCCATTGCGTGATGCCGGCCTCGGCCATCGTCTGGCTAACCGTTAGCAGACGGCGGCCGGGAGCAAAACCCGGTCAAAACCGGCAGGGGCAAGGAACGCGGGGGGCGAAGGCCTGATTCACATCACCGGTATCAATATCTCGATGCCGCCAAGGCCGGTTCGCGGATTGAACGTCGGCAGATGCTTTTCGAGCCAGGGGCCGTCTGAAACGACCTTTCCGCTTTGCGGAACCCACTGATCCCAAATCGCGGCGTAGGTCTTGGGAATCTCGGAGGTGTGTCCGGAATGCGTGAAGACCGCGTAGGTCTGCCCTGGGATGCTTTGGACAACGAGGCCCTTTGGCGGCGTGCCGGCGGGCGACACGACGACGCCGGTCAGGTATGAGAAATTCCCTTCACCGTCCATGTCGGTGGTGACGCTGACCGGAATCGTCTCGGCCTTGTTGTCGATCTCCTCGTACCTGGTCATGAACTGCTGCCATTGACCGGGGATCGCCTGCGCATTCGCGAGGTTTTGCCGGCGCGACAACCCGATCACGGTCAAGGCGCCGAGCTTCTCGATCCGGGGCTCGATGGCTTCCCTGGCTGACGCCGTGTTCGGAACGCTTGCGGGTTTCATCATGTTCAGCTCCTTTGTTGTTCCGTGCTTTCGCACCGCTTCAGGCGTGTGATCGAATTGGGCCTTGAACGCGCGCGAGAACGCTTCGTGCGAGGCATAGCCGTTGTCGAGTGCCACACTCATGATATCGGCAGCACCTTCCGCCAGCCGCTGTGCCGCGTTGCTCAGGCGGCGCGCCCGCACATACTGCATCACAGACATCCCGACGCGCTTCGAACGCGCGTGCCATGTGAAACTTCGACACGCCGCATCCGTCGGCGATGTCGGACAGCGAAAGCTCGTTGCCGAGGTTTCGTTCGATCATCCAGATTACTTTTGCAGTCAGCGACATGGATTTTCATTAGCAAGCGGCGACAGGTCTCGCTTGATTGGGATTGCGCATCTCGCGCGGTGCGTGAGAGCCGAATTATGACAGTCTTATGACAGTGCAAACCGTTTCGATTCGTGACACAAATAATACAATCAAATGTCAGTTCGATAATTTTGGAGCGGTCGATGAGTTTGGAATGGCGTGCGCAACCGGCCACGATGGTTTGGTCGAATCCCGTGGTCCGCTGGTGGGGCATGCTGACACTGGTCAGCAGCGCCAATATCGCGGTCTGGTTCGTGCTATACCGCCAGCTCCACGGCCAGCCGATCGGAACGCCCGCCAGTGCATCCGGCGTCGAGCTGATGTTGTTGCTCAGCGCGGCCTATGTGTTTGGTTGCGCCTTCCGCTCGTTCCTGCCGCGCGCAGACGTGCAGCGGATCTGCCTGTTCGACACATGGCTGTCGAGCGTGTTCGTCGGCCGCTCGGTCGCCACCTTGGCCGAGATCGCCTTCGCGGCGCAGTGGGCGATCATCCTGCATCAGCTCGGCACCATGACGGGCGCGGACACCACCGTGAACGCCGCCTGGGTGATCGTGCCGCTGATCGTGATCGCGGAATGCTACTCATGGCACGCGGTGCTGACCACCAAATACCTCAACAACGCCATTGAGAACTCGATCTGGGCTGTGGTTTTCTTCATCATCGGCGTCGGCCTCTGCCGCCTGCTGCCGGAGTTTGACGGCGCGGCGCGCGCGATCCTGGTCGTCACCATCGTCGGCATCGCCTTCTATCTGGCGTTTCTGATGACCGTCGACGTCCCGATGTATCTGAACCGGTGGCGGGTCGATGTCGCCGACGGCAATCCGCTGCTGCACCCGCTCGAGGGGTTGCGCGATGTGCGCACGCGATGGATCGTGACCCACGACATTGCCGAATGGAAGGAAGAGATCGCCTGGATGTCGCTGTATTTCAGCCTGGCGGTGTGGTCGAGCCTGGCGTTGTGCGTGTTCTATTCGCTCGAGGATCAACTGCCGCGCTATCGTACCACCGCGCCGGCTGCGATCAGCTCGTTGCCATCAGCGGTCCTGATCGTTAGTTGAACCTGTTCGCCGCTGCGGCCATAGAGAATCGTCACAAAAATACGGTTTCCGTTTTTTGGGTCGGCTGTCACGGCCTCATCGAACAAGACCGCGTCGCTGCGTTTAAGGATGATGCGCAGCGGCGTGGCCGGTTCGATGCTGAAGAACTGAAGGTTGACGCCGGCCGCCTCGGCCGAAAGATTGATCAGGATGCTCGCGTTCGCATGCGTCACGTTGTTCATCCCCACGGTCGGGCTGTAGGTCTCGGGAAGCGATATTTCGCTCGCGGCGGGAAGTTCGGCGCTGTGGAAGAATTCATCCGACACCCCCGCCCATAATTCGACATAGGGCCGCGCCGGGTTGGGGTCTCTACGCTGGTCGGTTTCGTGCGTGAACGACGGAAATCCCCACGTCCACATTTTCAGGCCGCGCGTGATCGTGTTGTCGGCGATGCGGATGATCCCTTCCTCATTGTCATGGTTGATCACGCCCCAGAAATTCCCGCCCTGCATATCCGGCGCCGCATAGGCGATGCCCATCGTCGGCCAGTTCCTGAAGTGGCGCAGTCTTTCGAAACGGCTGTTGCCGGCGCCTGCGCTCTCGTCGCCTTCGGCGAGGTTCTTCGACCAGGCGGGCGTGCGATAGGCCGAGATCGGCGCGATGATCTCCGCGCCGCCGGTCGTCCTTGGATTATTCGGGTCCGATCCCGGCGCCAGTGTGGTGCAGGTCCAGTATTCATATGAGATCGCCCTGTCATGCGGGTTCTTGAGCACCATGCGCGCATCGACAGCGGCGCGGCCGGCTTTCAGCGTCACGTAGTATGTCGCTTCGATGCCCGTGGCGCCCTTCCTGAACTTCGCCGGTGCGGCCGAATATTCGAAATTGTCCGTCAGCGACATCGCCACCGTCACTTCATCGGCACTCTCTTTTACAATCCTGAACTCCCACGGCTTCAACCAGGTCTTGCCGTGCTCGGCATCCGGCAACGTCGGGAAGATGCCGCCATACACCATCAGCCAGTCGTAATAGAAGGTGTCGCCGCCCATGCCATAGGGCACGCCCACTTCGGTGCGATAAAGCTGTTCGTGGCCGGTTGGCTTGTAGATGATGGAAAGAATGCGTCCGCCGAATTCGGGCAGCAGCACGACTTTCAGATAGCGGTTCTCGAGCACGCGGGCGCGGAACGTGCGATCGACGATGGTGTTGTTGTCGAGCGACCCGCTGACCAGACCGTTCTCCTCTGATGTCGCGTATTTGACGGTGCTCCAATGGATCGTCTGCGCGCTGAGTGTCACCCGGTCGGGCGCGGGCGACGCCGCCTGCGCGACGGCATGAAACACCAGGGCCGCCGAGATCACGCCGGCCGCGAGGCGGGCACGGATATGCGAGAGAGCCCCAATTGCCATAGACGCGCCTTCCGATGACCGAGGCGATCCTAGCGCGCTGCGGCTGGTTTGTTGAGGCGATTAGGCGTCCGCAACGAGGTCGCGGCTGCCATGCCGTCCCGGCAGATTGACCCGCAGGCGGACAATATCCATATGGGGACCGAAGAATCGGATGAAGCCGGCCGTTTCGGACAAGCTGGGACACGGCCGGGGTTCTCGGGCGGCGTCATTTCAAATGGTTTCGTTCGGGAGTCCCCATGACGCCTCTGTCGATCCTCGATCTCGTCCGCGTCACCGAAGACACCGATGCGCGCGGCGCGCTCTACAATGCCCGCGATGTTGCGGTTCATGCCGAGGCCTGGGGCTATCGCCGGATCTGGGTGGCGGAGCATCACAACATGGCGGGCATCGCCAGTGCTGCGACGTCGGTCGTGATCGGTCATATCGCCGCGGGCACGAAAACCATCCGCGTCGGCGCGGGCGGCATCATGCTGCCCAACCACGCGCCCTACGTCATCGCCGAGCAGTTCGGGACGCTGGCGCGGCTGTTTCCCGGCCGCATCGACCTTGGGCTCGGCCGCGCGCCCGGCACCGACCAGCTCACGCTGCGCGCGTTGCGCCGCACGCCGGAGGCCGCCGAAAACTTCCCGCAGGACGTTTTGGAGGTGCAGGCCTTCCTGGCGCGCCGGCCCCAATCAGCGCATCCGCGCTGTGCCGGCGGCGGGCACCGAAGTGCCGTTGTGGATTCTGGGATCGAGCAATTTTGGTGCGATGCTGGCGGGCGAACTCGGGCTGCCCTATGCCTTCGCCTCGCATTTCGCGCCCGAATTGCTGATCCCGGCGCTGCAGATCTACCGCAGCCGCTTCAAGCCCTCCGAGCAACTTGATCGCCCCTACGCGATGGTCGGCGTCAACATCATCGCCGCCGACAGTGACGCCGAAGCGCGCCGGCTGGCGACGACGCAGCAGATGTCCTTTACCAACATCTTCCGCGGCGCGCGCGGCCTCAGCCAGCCGCCGATCGACGACATCGAGAGCTATTGGTCGCCGGCGGAAAAAGCCCAGGCGATGAACATGCTCGCGCGCTCCATTATTGGCTCGCCCGATACGGTTCGTGCCGGGATCGATGCCCTCGTCAAGGAAACAGGCGCCGACGAGCTCATGATCGTGTCCGATGTTTACGATCACGCCAATCGGCTGCGCTCGTTCGAACTGATCGCCGGCGCCGCAGGGATTGCCTGAGCGCTGCCATGCTGCAGTAGCGAAGCTGAATTCAGCCCCTATCGACGTGCCCGGTTGCGCCCGGTACGATGCCGTTGAATGAAGCGGCGGAAGCTCTTTGGATCGGCTCGGTGCGACAAGACACGAGAATTCATCAAGGGGGGACGGCGATGGCGCGGGTGGGACATGCGGTGCTGGCGGCGGCGATGATGACGGCGATGGCCACGCCCGTCGCGGCGGAAGTGCTCGACGCCACCTATCGCGGCACGTTGGTATGCGACAAGCTGCCCTTTACCAGCGGCAAGATGCGCGAGGCCATCGAGGTCACGATCACCGGGGGCGCTGCGCGCTACTCGCATGTGGTCCGGCTGCGCGCCGGCGCCGTCGACGCCGCGGCGGAGCAGGGCACCGGAAAGATCGACGGCCAGAAGATCGATCTTCAGGGCGGCTGGAAGGGTGGCAGCCGGGCGTACGAGGCGAAATACAGCGGCAGCTTCGTGCGGCGCAGCGCCAAGCTCAAGGGCACGCAGACCTGGACCGACGGTGGCAAGACCGTCGTCCGCGCTTGCGCGGGTGCCATCAAGCGTCCGCTGAGGCCATTCCTGCCGCGCGCCAAAAAGCAGGCGGCGGCATGGTGAGGTTGAGGCAGTCCTGCCGCGGCAGGAGCATCT
>JACDAG010000701.1 GCA_013695565.1 Bradyrhizobium sp. | reverse complement strand
CTACAGGTCAGGTCACTACATCCCTTCCAGCGGGCTGTTGACCATCCAGGGCGTGCCGAATTTGTCGATGCACATGCCGAACCCCTTGGAGAAGAAGGTCTTGGCAAACGGCATGGTCACGGTGCCGCCGTCGGAGAGTGCCCGGAAGCGGAGCGCGGCATCGCCGGGATCCCCGACCTGCAGCGAGACCGCAAAGCCTTGCGGCGGATTGAAATGGCCGGGAAACGCGTCGGAGGCCATGATCACCTCGCCGTCGATCGTGATCTTGGCGTGCATCACTTTCTTCTTCCATTCCGGCGGGGTCGGCATGTCGGCGGGGCCGTTTTCATAGGGCAGAATTGCCTCGATCTCGGCGTTGAGCACCTTCTGATAATATTTCAGGGCTTCCTCGCAATTGCCGTTGAAGAAGAGATAGGGATTGACCTGCATCGTTGGCTCCTTGGGCTGAACGGATTTGCGGGAAGTGTAGGCTATTTCTCGGTGAGTTTTTTCAAATTGGCGAGACCAGTCTCGAAATCCCGGCCGATCATGCGGTCCAGGTTCATGAACACCTGCATGACCTTGGACAGGAAGACGGCGGGCCCGGTCATCGTCCAGGTCAGATTGGTAATGTCGCCCTGCGGCAGCATTGTGAATTCGGCGGTGTTGTGGCCTTCGAACGGCTTGAAGAAATCGAGCTTGATGACGATCTTCGCGGGCACCGCGGTTTCGAGGATTTCCATGCGGCCGGAACCGACATTCTTGTTGCCATCCCAGGCATAGACCGCGCCCTTGCCGCTGTCGGCGCCGCTATAGCTGCGCTTCAGCGCCGGATCCCTGTTCTCGTAGGGCGACCAGCTGCGCCATTGGCGAAAATCGTTGATCAGCGGAAAGATGCTGTCCGCCGGCGCCTTGATGCTGATCGCGCGCTGCACCCGCAGCGTGTCCGGCCTGGTCGCAGCCAATATCAGCACGGCGGCGATCGCGATCGCCAGCACGACGGCGATGATGGCAATGATCTCTAACATGTCAGGCTCCGTACAGGCTGGTGATGATGGGCGCAAGTCCGCGCGAAAGGGTTCAGCGGCGAAAGGGAATCAAATTTCGTAAAGCCGGATCGCGCAACCACAGCCCGCCCCATAGCATCACGCCGAGATAGAACCCGAACAGCGTGTGGGTGAATAGAGGGCTGTCGATCCGGACATGGGAAGCCATCGCGCCGCCGAGATAACCGGTGAGCAGGATAGCGCCCAGGATCGATGTCGGCGGCACCGAATAGAGCACGGTGCAGACGATGGTGATGAGGCCGAGGCTGCGCGCCAGCGTTTCGCTCGAGCCATAGCCCATTTTGTCCATCGTCTCGGTGACGACCGGCCACGGCACCAGCTTGATGGCGCCGTCGAACAGCAGGAACACGATGACCAGGCCTGAGAGAACGCGGCCGGTCCAGCGGGCGGGTTTGGAAACCGGCGCGGTCTCGGCAATCTCTGACATGGCTCTCTCCTGTCGTCTTCGGGAATGTTGATGCACAATTCCAGGACGAACGAGGCAGGCGCAAACCGACAGGGGAGCGGATTATTTTTTCACGGGATCATGGCCGGGCATTCACGTTGCATCGGCCCCGAGAGCGGACATTCATCATGAGAGCGAGACGATAAATCAGCTCACGTCAGGCCGCTTCGCGCCGTTTCCCGGACTCATCGAGCAGACCTGCGGCCACCAGCGCCTCGCGAATCCGCGCGATCTCCGGATTTCCAATCTTGACCAGCGGCGGCCGCACCACGGCGCGCGGCAGGCGGCCGAGAAGAACCAGCGCTTCCTTCATGCGGTTGTGCATGTCGACGAAGGGATCGGCATAGAACACGTTCATCAGCGGATGAATCCGGTCGTTCAGCCGCCGCGCCTCGGCAAGGTCGTTGGCGGCAACCGCGCGGAACAACCGGGCCTGCAGATCGGCAATCACACTGCCGCTTCCCGAGAGCAAGCCGTTGCAACCGAGCACCAGCGAACTCAAGAGCCAGGCACTGTTGGTGGAGAGCACGTTGACCGGCTGCTTGCGCGATTGCAGCATCCTGATATGGGCCTCGTGCTGGGGAACGCTGGGTGACCAGTCCTTGATGGCGCGGATGGTGGGGATTTCGTCGAGCAGTCGGGTCAGCGTCGCCGCGGGGTAACCCTGCCCGGTCGCGAGCGGATACTGGAAAACGATCAGCGGCAGATCGGAGGCCGATGCGATGGCCTTGAAGTGCGCAAGTGCCATGTCCGCGGTCTGGCCAAGCGTGAAGGGCGCCGGCGGAAACACCAGCAGCGCCGAAGCACCGCCGGCCTGCGCCCGCTTGGCGATCCGCCCCGCCTCGAGGCTGCCGTCGGCCCAGATCCCGTGGATCAACGGCAAGCGGTCACCGATCTCATCGCCAGCGATCTCCAGCACACGGCTCTGTTCATCTGACGTGCACGAGGCCACCTCGGTCGAATGCGCATTGATCGTGATCGCCGACAGGCCCTCGACAACAACAACGTCCCGCAGATGGCTGCGGAAGCCCGGCGCGTCGATTGAAAAATCGTCATGAAACGGCAGCAGCACCGCGGGAATCACCCCCTGGGGAACGAAGTCCTTGAAGCGAGCCATGACGATCTCCCATTTGTTCTTGTCGGTCAGACCGGTTTTGCACCTTGCCAAACCCTATCACACCGGGACCGGGTGGCGAGTGCGAAGTAGCGCTTCCACACCGGCCCAAGAGTTCGTTATGATGGGACTCGAAACGGTCCCGGAAGCCTCGTAGCCCCACTCCGATGGACCTGTCATCCAAGGGAGTGAGCCCATCATGAAACGCCGGACGTTCCTCAAAGGCGGCGCCGTGGCCGGCGCGACGACGCTGGTTGCAGCACCTGCGATTGCCCAGTCGGCGCCCGAGATCAAGTGGCGCCTGACCTCGAGCTTTCCGAAATCGCTCGATACCATCTTCGGTACGGCGCAGACCTTCGCCAAATACGTCGCTGATGCCACCGACAACAAATTTCAGATCCAGACCTTTGCGGCGGGTGAGATCGTGCCCGGCCTCCAGGCGCTCGATGCCGTGAGCACCGCGACCGTCGAGATGGCGCAGACGCCGCTCTATTTCTACATCGGCAAGGAGCCGGCGCTGACCTATGCCACCGGCGCTCCGTTCGGTATGAACCATCGCCATCAGCATTCCTGGTGGACGTTCGGCGGCGGCGCCGAGCTCTGCAACGAAGCGCTGAAACCTTTCAAGGCGCATGCCATCCTGTGCGGCAATTCCGGCACGCAGATGGGCGGCTGGTTCCGCAAGGAGATCAAGACGGTCGATGATCTCAACGGTCTCAAATTCCGCATCGCCGGCATGGGCGGTCATGTGCTCGCCAAGCTCGGCATTGTGCCGCAGCAGATCGCCGGCGGCGATGTCTATTCGGCGCTCGAAAAGGGCTCGCTCGATGCCGCGGAGTTCGTCGGTCCCTACGACGACGAGAAGCTCGGTTTCTACAAGGTGGCGAAATACTATTATTACCCCGGCTGGTGGGAAGGCGGGGCGATGCTGCACATGATCGTCAACGACGAGAAGTGGAATGCGCTGCCCAAGCAATACCAGGCGATCCTCAGCCAGGCCGGTGCAGCAGCCGGCGCCTGGATGATCGAAAAATATGACAGCGTCAATCCTGCCGCCCTGAAGCGGCTGATCGCCAACGGGACCGAACTGCGCGCGTTCCCGCAACCTGTCATGGAAGCCTGCTACAAGGCGACGCAAGACCATCTGAACGAAATTGCCGAGAAGAGTCCGCTGTTCAAGAAGACCAAGGAGAGCCACGACGCGTATATGAAGGAAGTGCTGTTTTACACGCAGATCGCGGAAAATTATTACGACAACTATTTGCTCGGCAAAATGCGCAAGGGCTGAGGCCCGATCATTCGGGAGTGGGGGTAAATTGGACCGATGGCTGTCAGTTCCCCAGATCTGAAAGCGTTCCTGGTCGCCACGCCTTTTTTCGGCGGCCTCACGGACGCCAGCCTCGATCTCCTGGTCTCCATGCTGGTCGAGCGCCGCTTCGACGCCGGGGCCACCGTGGTGGCGGAAGGCGAGCCGGGGCGCTCGATGTTCATCGTTCACGCCGGCCAGCTGGTGGTGAGCAAGCTGGCCGATGCCGGGCGCGTCATTCGCATGTCGGGCCTCGAGCCCGGCGACTTTTTCGGCGAAATGACGCTGATCGAAATGCAGAACCGATCGGCCACCGTCGTCGCCGAGAGCCCGACCGTGCTGTATGAGCTGACGGCCCGAAATCTCTACGCCTGCTACAAGGCCGACATCCATGCCTATGTCATCGTGATGCAGAACATCAACCGCGAGCTTTGCCGGCGGCTTCGCCGCGCCGACAATCGTATCGCAGATCTGCAATTGCGTCAGGCAGGTCAAGCCTAGAGCATTCGAAAACGCTTTACGTCGACGACTGCTCTCGATCGAGCATCGACAGAACCGTGCGGGCGAGATCAGGCGTCGATTCCACCAGTCGATCCGCGCCGGCCGTTTCAAGTTCATCTCTTGTGCCATAGCCCCAGAGCACCCCAAGACCGCGCATTCCAACCGCATGGGCGCCGAAGATGTCATGACGACGGTCCCCCACCATCAGACAGCGTGATGGCGAAATGCCGTGCTCCGACAAGATATGGGCAAGCAGTTCGGGCTTGTGATCGAGCTCGCCACCCGGCACCGAGCCGTGGATGCCATCGAAATGGATTGCAAGCGCCAGATGCTCCAGGATGCGGCGCGCGAACACCTGCCGCTTCGACGTTGCCAGATAGACCCGTAATCCGGCCTGCTGCATCGCTTTCAGGGAATCGCCAATTCCCGGATAGGGTTCGAAACAGGCCGATTTCGCCGTAATGCTGGCGAAAGGCCAATACCGCCTCGCCGATCCTGTCGTCCCCATACGGCTGCAGCAAGAACTGCATCGCGTCTTCGAGCGGCGGCCCGATGACACGCTTGATGTCGTGAATTTCGTCGAGCTCGTGTCCAAGGCTGCGCAGCGCCACCACGCAGCTTGCCAAAATGCCGGGCTGGGAATCGATCAAGGTACCGTCGAGATCGAGAAGAACGGAGCAAGTCGAGGACATGGCTGAGCATAATGGCCGACGGCAGACGGGTAAAGGTTCGCCAGAGGCTGATCGACAACGATCTATGTCACCGGACCGCTACGATCGCGTCGCACCCATCATCAATCCTGCTTGCCAATACCATCGACGCAATCAAACCAGACCATGCAGAACAGCGTCCACATGAATATGTTCCAGCTGAGCTGGATGTCGCACCACGCCGCCACGACGGGAATCGGCAAGGCGAATGCGATCGGCCGCGCGATCCAGCGCAGGCAGAAGAATTTCGCGCTGGCAGGCTCGCCGAAAGCGACTTTTCGCAAGCTACCAGTCATGACC
>JACDAG010000680.1 GCA_013695565.1 Bradyrhizobium sp. | reverse complement strand
ACCGTGTTGTAAGCGCGCCCCAGACGCGTGATGGAGTCCAGCAGGATGACGACGTCGCGGCCGTGCTCGACGAGACGCTTGGCCTTCTCAATGACCATCTCCGCGACCTGAACGTGACGCACCGCCGGCTCGTCGAAGGTAGAGGAAACCACTTCGCCCTTCACTGAACGTTGCATGTCGGTGACTTCTTCCGGACGCTCATCGATCAACAGAACGATCAGATAGCATTCCGGATGATTGGCGGTGATTGAGTGCGCGATGTTTTGCATCAGCACGGTTTTGCCGGTGCGGGGCGGGGCCACGATCAGCGCACGCTGACCTTTACCGATGGGCGCTACGATGTCGATAACCCTTGCAGAAAGGTCCTTTCTCGTGGGGTCTTCGAGCTCGAGGCGGAAGCGTTGGTCCGGAAACAGCGGCGTCAGATTGTCGAAATTTACCTTGTGCTTGGACTTTTCCGGGTCCTCGAAATTAAGCGTATTGACCTTGAGCAGCGCGAAATAGCGTTCACCTTCTTTCGGGCTGCGGATATGGCCTTCGATGGTGTCGCCGGTGCGTAGACCGAAGCGCCGGATCTGCGAGGGCGAGACGTAGATGTCATCGGGGCCCGGCAGGTAATTGGCGTCGGGTGAGCGCAAGAATCCGAAACCGTCGGAGAGAACCTCAACGACGCCTTCACCGATAATATCGATTTCCTGGATCGCGAGTTGCTTGAGGATGGCGAACATCAGCTCCTGCTTGCGCATGGTGCTGGCATTTTCGACCCCATTCTGTTCCGCAAACGAGACGAGTTCCGCCGGCGTCTGGGCTTTGAGGTCTTGGAGTTTCATTTCCCGCATTGGGGTGGTCCTGTGGAGTATCTTGGGGAAGGGGTGCGAGGGGCTTCGAGAAAAAGCGGACACGAAAAAGGATGGTCCGCAGGTCTAAGCGAGGAAAGTGCCGGTAAGGCTTCAAACCTGATGCGGTGGCCGGCTCAACGAGGAGACCGGAGACCACATCCGCCTGCGTGGGGTGGGATTTGACCAATATAGAAAATCGCCCGGCGGTTCGCAAGCAGGGCTGAAAAACTCCTCGCGCGGAAAGGACGCCTAGAACGGCTTGACCACGACCAGGATCACGATCCCGATCATTAGAATAGTGGGTACTTCATTGATAATACGATAGAATTGAGGACTTCGCGTATTCCGGTCGGCGGCAAAATCCTTCACCCAGCGTGAAAAAAAGCCGTGGACGCCCGACAGGATGATTACCAGCGTGAACTTGGCGTGAAACCAGCCGGAAGCGTACCAATGGCCGCTCCAGGCCAGGTAAAGCCCGGCCAGCCAAGTGATCATCATCGCCGGGTTGATGATGGCTTTGAGCAGCCGCCGTTCCATCACCTTGAAGGTCTCGGACTGCTTCGACCCGACCTCGGCATCGCAGTGATAGACGAACAGCCGTGGCAGATAGAGCATGCCGGCCATCCAGGAGATGACCGCAATCACATGCAGTGCCTTGATCCACGGATACGCCGTGATCGTTATCCACTCGTACATCACGCTTCGCCTTGTCGTCATCGCCCGCGGAACGTTCGGATGCTTTCAGAATTACCTGATAGCTTTCGCCAGCGTGGGACGGAGACATATCCTCAATGCACCGCTTCTCTAACTAATATATTTAGAATCTTAGGTTTGAGTCTAAGTAGCGGTGAATTGGACTCACAACAAACCGTCCCGCGCTTGTCCCGACTTGTTCACATCCATCCCCAATTCCGCCGAGCAATTCGATCTTTCGAATAACGCTCCTTGCATCAATTGCTTGCGCGGTTCTGTGAGCAGCTTATGAAGAGACAAATCCACATATTCTCACTATCGTTCCGATAGCCGGGCTGACTTATCCTTTCGGGAGGCCTGTGAACAAAAAGCCGGGTTATCCCGGATAAGGCGACCCAGGGTCGATTCTCTGGGCTAAGCTCCACAAGGATTCACAGGATACACAGGGGTTTTGGTGCCCACGACCGGCAATTATTTTCATCTCCATCTGGTCTCCGATTCGACCGGCGAGACGTTGATCACCGTGGCGCGCGCGGTGGCCGCGCAATACGCCAACGTCACCGCGGTCGAACATGTCTATCCGCTGGTGCGTAGCCAGAAGCAGCTCGATCGCGTGCTCGACGAGATCGAGGAGGCGCCGGGCATCGTGCTTTTCACGTTGCTGGAAAAAGATCTGGTCAGCCGGCTTGAGACCAAGTGCAGGGACATCAACATTCCGAGCCTGTCGATCATCGGGCCGGTGATGCAATTGTTCGAGGCTTATCTGGGTGCGGCCACCACCGGCCGGGTCGGCGCGCAGCACGTGCTCAACGCCGAATATTTCAAACGTATCGATGCGCTGAACTACACGATGATCCATGACGACGGCCAGCATGTCGAAGGCCTCGAAGACGCGGACATCGTGCTGGTCGGGGTGTCCCGCACATCGAAGACCCCGACCTCGATCTATCTCGCCAACCGCGGCATCCGCACCGCGAACGTGCCTCTGGTGCCCGGCATTCCGCTGCCACATCAGCTGGAGACGCTGAAGAAGCCGCTGGTGGTGAGCCTCCATGCAACGCCCGAGCGTCTGATCCAGGTCCGGCAAAACCGGCTTCTGAGCATGGGCGCCGAGACCGCCAACGACGATTACATCGATCGCCAGTCCGTCACCGACGAAGTGGCGTATGCACGAAAACTGAGTGCCAAGTTCAGTTGGGCACAGCTCGACGTGACGCGGCGATCGATCGAGGAAACCGCGGCTGCGATCCTGAAACTTTTTACCGACCGGCAGCGGCAGCGGCTTCCGGAATGATACGGCCGCTATGAGCATCTGGCTTGGCAAAGACCCGTTGATCCTGGCTTCGCAAAGCCGCGCGCGGCTTGCGCTGCTGGCCAATGCCGGCATCGCATTCGAGGCCATCCCGGCCGATATCAATGAGCGCGCGGTGCAGAAGGATTCCGGGCTCTCGGCGCCCGGCGAGATTGCAAAACTCCTGGCGCGGGAAAAGGCGTTATGGGTCTCGCAGCGTCATCCCGGCCGGGTCGTCGTCGGCGCCGACCAGACCCTGGCGCTCGGCAGCCGGCTTTTCAGCAAGCCCGACGGACGTGCCGCTGCCGCCGAGCAATTGCGCCTGCTCGCCGGCAACAGCCACGAACTGCACGCGGCATTTGCGGTTGCCCGCGACGGCAAGATATTGTTTGCCGATGTCAGTATTGCCGAGATGACGATGCGATCCCTGAGTGAAAGCGCGATCGAGACCTATCTGGATCAAGCTGGAGACGCCGTGACGACCAGCGTCGGCGCCTATCAGCTGGAAGGGCTCGGGGTGCATCTGTTCGAACGCATCGAAGGCGACCATTTTACCATCCTCGGCCTGCCGCTGTTGCCGCTTCTGACATTTTTGCGCAGCGAGCGGCTGCTCGATTTTTGAAATCCCGAACAGGAAACGGCAACATCAATGCTGATCCTTGGACTGACCGGCTCGATCGGAATGGGAAAATCCACCACCGCAAAGCTGTTCGCGGAGGCCGGCGTTCCCGTGTACGACGCCGATGCGGCGGTTCACAAAATCTATGAAGGCGAGGCGGCGCCGGCGATCGAGGCGGCATTTCCGGGCACCACTGTCGACGGCAAGGTCGACCGCGCGCGGCTGTCTGCCCAGGTCGTGCACAACCCCGCCGCCATGAAGCAGCTCGAGCAGATCGTCCATCCAATGCTCGGCGCGTCGCGGAAAAAGTTCTTCGACGAAGCAGAAGCCGCCGGCGCGCCGGTCGTGCTCGTGGATGTGCCGCTGCTGTTTGAGACCGGCGGCGAGAAGCGCGTCGATGCGGTCGTGGTGGTGACGACCACGCCCGAAATGCAGCGCGAACGCGTGCTGGCGCGGGGCACCATGGACGACGCGAAGCTCGACGCCATTCTGGCGCGGCAACTGCCTGATGCGGAAAAGCGCAAACGCGCGGATTTCGTAGTGGATACTTCGGATGGTCTCGACCCCGTCCGCACCCGGATCAAGGACATTCTGGCCGAGGTTGTTAAGATGTCGCAGCGGCGGACCTGATTCGCCGACTCCCGGAACTCAAGAATCCTCATGCGCGAAATCGTTCTCGATACCGAAACCACGGGCCTCGATCCGCTGCGCGGCGACCGGCTGGTCGAGATCGGCTGCATCGAGATCTACAACCGCATGCCGACCGGGCAGACCTTTCACCGCTACATCAATCCCCAGCGCGACATGCCGGCCGAGGCGTTCGCGGTGCACGGGCTGTCCGCGGAATTCCTCTCCAGCAAGCCGCTGTTCACGGAAGTGGTCGAGGAGTTCCTGGAATTCATCGCCGACGCGCCGCTGGTGATCCATAACGCGTCGTTCGACATCAGCTTCATCAATGCGGAACTCGACCGCATCAAGCGGCAGGCGATCTCACGCGAGCGGCTGGTCGATACGTTGCTGCTGGCGCGCCGCAAGCATCCTGGCGTCTCCAACCGGCTCGACGACCTCTGCTCGCGCTATTCGATCGACAATTCCCGCCGCACCAAGCACGGCGCACTGCTCGACGCCGAGCTCTTGGCCGAGGTCTATATCGACCTGATCGGCGCGCGGCAGTCGCAGCTGATCCTGGCCTCGGAGACACGCGAATCGCGGGCGGAACGGACCGGCGACACGCCGCGGCGGCAGCGGGAGACGCCGCTCATGCCGCGAATCACCGACGCCGACCGCGAAGCGCACCGGGCCTTTGTCGCCACGCTGGGCGACAAGCCGATCTGGAACGATTTTCTGGGTGCCGCCTGAAACGCTGTAGCGGCGTTTAGCCGCTACGTGCCCCAGGGTTCTAAGCTGCGTTAGCTCGGCTTTGCGCCCGTAGCGGCCTGCGCCGCAGCCTGCCGTTCCAGGTTCTGGCGATACAGGCCGACGAAATCGACGGGATCGAGCATCAGCGGGGGGAAACCGCCGTCACGGACCGCCGTCGCGATGATTTCGCGCGCGAACGGGAACAA
>JACDAG010000668.1 GCA_013695565.1 Bradyrhizobium sp. | reverse complement strand
GCGGCGCCTTGGGTTTTCCGTCGGGTCCGACCTCTTCCCTGGCCTGTGCGACGACAAGCGGCGCGGTCTGCGCGTGGGATGCGGAGGTCGCAAGCTGCGTCACCGTCAGAGTGGTCGTGGCAAGCAGCACGATGCGAAGATTTGTCATGATGATCTTGGTCCCTGGGAATGTTCTGGCAGCAGGAATTGTTGGCACCGACGTATCGGTGGGTCGATCAACGGCTAATCATTAGGCCGGATTGTGGCGGCTGGAAAAGGGTCGGCTTTTTTATTTCGCTGGCGCAAAGGCTTGAATACACAATTGTTCATTGCGCATTCAGGCATAGGCATCGAATCCAAACTCACATTGGCCCCCCAAACTTATGTCCCCCAAGGCTGAGCGGTGGCCGGGTTGGGCGTCGACGGCCCGTTGGGCCCGCGTACCGGCAGTTCATCCGGCGTCTTGCCCGGCAATTCCTGGGGCGGTGAGGGTGCACCGGGCTCGCGCATCGGTGGCGGCACCTCCGGGCGCGGATTGCCCGGAGGCTCTTCGCGCGGAGGTTCGGTTGGCGTTCCCGGCGTAGGCGGCGGGATTTCGGGAGGTTCTATCGGCATCAACACTAACGGCGTGGATGCCGCGATGTTCCCAAAGAAACCTTGAGCGAAACCTGGACCGAACCGCTTATCCCGGCATGTGGCAGACCGCCTCGATGTTGTGGCCATCAGGATCGAGCACGAACGGAATGACTTTCAGCCTCGCACCAGCAGCGTATTGCTACGGGTCTTGCCGGTCTCGGCATAGCCGCGCGCACGCATGTCGGCGATACAGTCATGTTGCCATTCATCCGCTGACAGATGCTCGATCACCACCGCGCGCGGCCACAGCGATTGCGGCGCTTCCTTGAAGAAGCCGGTCAAGACCCGGTCTTCAAAGCCCTCGATATCGATCTTGAGCGCATCGACATGCGAGGCGCCGGCCTCATCGAGGATGCGTTGCAGCCGCAGCGAGGGCACCTTGATCGCCTTGCTCGAGGCTTGCCCCGAGACGATGTGGCTGGCGCCGAGATTGTCGCCATCGGTTTCGATCATCAGTTCGCCGTCGGCGGGACCTGCGGCCGCCGCGAACAGCCTGGTCTGGGTATAGCCGGATGCGGCATTGTTGAACGCGAGCCGGGCGTGCGTCACCGGATGCGGCTCGATCGCGATCACCTTGCCTTTTGTGCCGACATGGCGCGCCAGCGCCAGCGCATAGGTGCCGACATTGGCGCCGACGTCCACGAACACGCCACCTGTCGGCGTATGCGCGCGCAGAAAATCCAATTCCTCGATGTTGTAATCCGGATTGAACAGCGCGCCGCGCTCGGTGGCGCTGGCCTGATGATAGAAGCGAAACGACGCGCCCTGATATGGCACGTCCACGGGGCCTGCGCGCAACAGATTGACCAGCCGCGACAGCATGGGGCGAAACGCACCGCGTTTCAGCCGCGAGCGATGCGCCAGCGCAATGATCGCAGCCTGCGCGGCATTCGGTGCGAACGCGCCGAACGGCGCGGGTGTGGGGTCATTGTCGGGTTTCAAACTGTCGTCCTCGTCGGAAAGCGGCGCATGCATAGCCGGTTTTGCGCGCGGGTCCAACGGCATCGTCGCCCCTGCTAACGCAGGGGCCCATACGCCGCGGCTTCTCGATTTTGGGCGGTTAGAGTTGATACCTTTTGCGACAACCATGGCCTGTGGATATGGGTCCCTGCGTTCGCAGGGACGACGGAGAGTTTACGTCGCGTTCTCTCCTACGCCGCTACGCCGCTTTTTTCGCCGGCGCCTTGCGGCCACGCAGGAAGCGGCCGAGCAAGCGGCGTTTGCCCTTGCGCGGGATCAGGTCGACGTCGCTGACGAGCTTGGCGCCGCCCTTGCGCCGCTCCAGCACGATCTTGCGGCTGTGGAAGGCTTCCAGTTCAACGCGGTGCGCGACGCTGACGATGGTAGCCTTGGGCAGTTCGCGCGTGACCATCTCCATCATTTTGTCCTGGCTCTTCTCGTCGAGCGCGGAGGTCGCCTCGTCCAGCACCACGATGTCGGGGTTGTGCAGCAGCAGCCGCGCGAACGCCAGCCGCTGCTTTTCGCCGCCGGACAGCGTCTGGTCCCATGGCGCTTCTTCCTCGATCTTTTCCTTGAGGTGATCGAGCCCGACCTTGTGCAGGGCCTCGCCGATCTGTTCGGGATTCCAGTCCTCGGCGGCGCCGGGATAGGCGATCGCGCGGCGCAGCGTGCCGGAGGGGATGTAGGGTTTCTGCGGCAGCATGAAGAGCCGGCGGTCGGGATGGAAATTGACGCTGCCACTGCCCCATGGCCATAGCCCCGCAATAGCGCGCACCAGCGTGCTCTTGCCGGTGCCGGATTCGCCGGCCACCAGCAGCCGCTCGCCGGGTTCGATCACGACTTCGGTTTCGCCGACAACGGCGGTGCCGTCGTCGAGCGTCACCGATAGATCGTTCAGGCTGAGCATGGCGTCGCCCTCGGTTTCGCCGCGCTTGATGCGGCCGAAGCCGTCGCCGCGCTCGGCGCGCTCCAGCCCGTCGAGCGACATCATCAGCGAGGCGATGCGGCGCGCGCAGGCGTTCCAGTCGGCCAGCCTCGGGTAGTTGTCGACCAGCCAGCCGAACGCGCTCTGCACGATGGTGAAGGCGGAGGCCGCCTGCATCACCTGCCCGAGCGTCATGCTGCCGTCGAGAAACTTTGGCGCGCACAATAGCAGCGGCACCACGGGTGCGATCAGGCTGGAGCCCTGCGATACCAGCGTGGTGCGCATATGCTGGCCCGCCAGCCGCGCCCACTGCCGCAACACTTTGGTAAAATTCTTGTCGATGCCGTCGCGTTCTTCCTCCTCGCCTCCGAGCAGCGCGATGCTTTCGCCGTTCTCGCGCACGCGGATCAGGGTGTAGCGGAATTCGGCCTCGGCCTGGTTCTTGTCCTCGGAGACCTGCACGAAGCTGCGTCCGATCGTCAGGATCGAACCCGAGGCGATCGCGGCAT
>JACDAG010000656.1 GCA_013695565.1 Bradyrhizobium sp. | reverse complement strand
CCCAGAGGCAGGCGCTGACGGCGACCGCCGCGCCCAGCCGTGCCGCCACCGTCATCCGCAGGATCGACCACGGCGCCGCTTGCGCCGGATGCGGCGTCGAAGGGCCGTGGCTATGGGCGTGGGCGTGCCCGGGGTGGGAATGATCGTGGGAGTGAGGCATGCAAAGATGTTATATTATAACATAACGCGAGTCCACCGATCCGCCCGGTCCGCAGGGATCATCAAGATCAAATCTCGCCGTCCAACGCCTTGATCTCGGCGACAACGGCAGCAAGCAAGGGCGGAAGATGCACCGTCACGGTTTCCCAGACATAGGCTGCGGCGACGTTGTCGTACTGATGTCGGTAGAAATTGCCACATCCCGGATGGACCGCCAAGGCAATTCCGGATGTCTACCGCGTAGGTCGTCGGGCAACCGGCGGCTTGCTTCCGAGATGATTTCCAGCGCGCGTGTCACGGCATAGAGATGCAAACGCGACTCACCGAATTCCTGGCAGGTCAAGCCTTCGACAAATTCGCTGGCGAGCAGGATGTTGTCCCGAATGTCGCACAAGGCAAGCTTGACGGGCTCAGAATGCATAAATGGCTTCGCGCTCGGCACTCGGCTTCACATGGGGCTTGAGTGCAATCCGGTTCGAAACATCCACACGCACCGGAAACAGATCTTCGATGCTATGAACGATCCCAACGTATCTAAAAACATCCATCCGAGCGTCCGGCGCGATTTCGACCAGAATGTCGATGTCGCTGTCGGGGCGGGCGTCGCCGCGGGCGCGAGAGCCGAACAGGGCAGCATGACTCACACCCTGAGCTTCAAGGCGGCCTCATGCTCGCGCAACCTGGCAAGGATCTCCTGCTTTTCCATGGGATGCATTCTACCAGAAGCACCGCTCCCCGGCAGTCCAAAAAACCCGACGCCCTTAGCTGGTGCTTACCAGAATAAAACGCCCCTATTTTCAATAGCTTGAGAAACCGTGCAGAACGTCACGGCTTCCCGATCGCCATCGCCAGCGCCGCGGCCAGGAAGGGGAACGGCACCGACACGGCAGCCCGGAACCAGACGAAGCGCGCCGGCATGAAGGGGATTTCCCAGAGGATCATGCGCTGGAAGGCGAACAGCGCCCAGGCGACCACATAGGCGATCACCTGGGGCGGGCCGCCGCCGACCTTCAAGGCTACCGCACCGATCGAAAAGCCGACCACCGGGCCTCCCGGCGTCGCCGCACCCGCGATCACGGCGGTGAGGACGCCGAGCCAGCCGGAATCCGGGCCGAGCCAGCCGGTGATGACTTCAGGGGGAATGACGGCGGCGATATAGCCGGAGCCGATCACGCCGAGCGCGATCCGCGGCACGATGTTGATGAAATCCATCGTGCCCTCGCGCGCCGCCGACACGACGACGACGCGGCCGCGCCGGAACGCGATGAAGCCGAGCGCCAGCACCGAGCCCCACAGGGAGATATCGATGATGAGCGCGCTCATCGTCATGACGGCTCGTCCTTGCGATACATCCGCACATAGACGAAGCGCCCGAGCGCGCCGGCCAGCACCGGGATCGGCAGCGAGATCACGATCCGCCACAGCGTGAAATCGGTGCCCAGGATCGGCAATTCCCAGGCGACCGCACGGCCATAGCCGATCAGCGTCCAGCTCACGACCATGGCGATCGTGGCGCCGAAATCCGCACCCACCGTCAGCAGCGCCGCCGCCACCGGATAGGCGGTGAACGGCCCGCCCGGCAGGATGGCGCCAAACGCGGTGCCGATCAGCAATCCCTTCAGGCCGGAGTTCGGTCCGAGCGCTCGCGACACTTTTTCGTGCGGCAGAATTTCCGCGATGAAGGCGCCGAGTAGGCAGCCGGCCAGCACGCGCGGCAGGATTTCACCGAACAGCGCGAGGTCATGGGTGAGAATTTTCAGCACGCCATCGAGGCCGTCGCGGCGATAGACCAAGGTGGCGCTGACCGCGACCAGCGCGCCGATGAAGATCATCGACCAGCCGACGGGCTTGCGCTTGCGTCGTGGGGCGGCTTCCGCGCCATCGTCGGCGGGCGCCGGGTCTTTCAATGGGGATTCTGACAATGCAATGAATCGGCGGGTGAAGTCTCAACCCTGCTTAGTCCCGGCTGGGGCCTCGCGCAAACAGAACAATGGGGCCATCCATGCGCCGCTCAGGGATGGCCATGCGATGTGCGCGCCGCGCTCAGGTCAGATGGCGCACCAGCGCGAGGCCGGCAAACAGGCCGGCAATCGACAGCACGACCGAGCCGAGAATGTAGGCCGCGGCAAGGCCCAGTTCGCCGCGCTCATAGAGCAGCGCGGTATCGAGCGAGAAGGCGGAGAATGTGGTGTAGCCGCCGAGAATGCCGGTCATCAGGAGCAGCCGCCACGGCTGCGAAGCCTCGCCCTTGAGAGCGAGATATCCGGCGATCAGCCCCATCACGGTCGAGCCCGTGATGTTGATGATGAAGGTGCCCCAGGGAAATCCGGTGCCGATGCAGCGGGCGCAGGTGAGGTTGACGAGGTGGCGCAAGGTGGCGCCAAGCCCGCCGCCGAAGAAGACCAGCAAATAGCTCATCGCAGCATTTTCCACATCGCGAAATCACCCGGTACTGAGCTTTTGCCGCAAGGCCGTGACACCTGCAAGGATCGCAACGGGCGCAAAAAGACAAGGGCGGCAGTTTTGCACTGCCGCCCTTGGAAATTCATTTCAAGTCATTCCGGGGCGCGGTAGCGCGAATCCGAAATCTCGAGATTCCGGGTTCGGCGCTGCGCGCCGCCCCGGAATGACGGGCTCAAGCCTTACCGTAGAGCTCGTCGACATAATCCCAGTTCACGAGGCTATCGACGAACGCCTTCAGATAGTCCGGGCGGCGGTTGCGATAGTCGATGTAGTAGGAGTGCTCCCAGACGTCGCAGCCGAGGATCGGGGTTGCGCCATGGACCAGCGGGCTTTCGCCGTTGGCGGTCTTGGAGATTTCGAGCTTGCCGTTCTTGACGGACAGCCAGCACCAGCCGGAGCCGAACTGGCCGACGCCGGCTGCAGCGAAATCGGTCTTGAACTTCTCGAGCCCGCCGAGGTCCTCGGTGATCTTCTTTTCCAGACGGCCGGGCAGCTTGCCGCCGCCGCCATTGGGCTTCATCCAGTTCCAGAAGTGCAGATGGTTGTAGTGCTGGCCGGCATTGTTGAACACGGCCGGATTCTTGCCGAACGAAGCCTTGACGATCTCCTCGAGGGACTTGCCCTCGAATTCGGTCCCCTTGATCGCGTTGTTTCCGTTGGTCACGTAAGCCTGATGGTGCTTGTCGTGATGGAATTCCAGCGTTTCCTTGGACATATAGGGGGCCAGGGCGTCGTGGGCATAGGGCAGATTGGGCAGCGTGAAGGTCATGGGGTGATGTCCGAAAATGATGGGAGACGTGGTCTAACGGGAACCCTTATAGAAGGTTCCATCGCGCTTAAACACCGCAATTTGACAAAACAGGCGCGTTCTTCGGTAACGATGCTCCGCGTCCAGCGTATGACGGGACAGACAGCTTCGCAGGACAAAAAATGAGCATCGAGATCGACGTCCTGAACGGGGACGCATCGTGGCCGAGGGTCGAACCGCTGATGAATGCGGTCTGGCCGCGCTATGTGGTGGAGAAACTGTCCTGGGGGCAGGTCGAATGGGCGCATGCCGATTTGCGCGTGCTGATCGATGCGCCGGAGGAATCTTCCAAGGCCGGCCTCGCCTGCCATGTCGGCATCTACTTCCGCACCGCCACCTGGAACGGACGCAAGGTCAATATCGGCGGCATCGGCGGGGTTGCGACCCGCGAGGATTGCCGGGGACGTGGCTACGCCAGCGTCGCCCTTGGTGCCGCGATCCAGACCATGCGCGACCATGAAGCGCTGCGGTTCGCGCTATTGTTCTGCGAGCCGCATAATTTCGCCTTTTACGAGGCGCGCGGGTGGCATAAATTCACTGGCGAGGTCTATGCCGAGCAGCCGGGGGGACGGATTCGTTTCGAAGCGATGGCACCCTTCGTGTTCGATATCAGCCGCGCCCCGCGCGAAGGCACCATCGACCTATGCGGCCTGCCCTGGTGACCCCTGCGTGGCGACGGGTGGCTTGAACTGACGCTGGTCGATAATATGTTGCTCGTAATATATCGCCTTCTGGCCGATGAACCGGTGACGCATGACCATCGACGCCCCGCTTGATTTGCGCCCCGCGGCCGTACCGACCACCCCGGTCAACAACCTCCTGACTTCGCCGATCCTGCCGACGCTGCTGAAACTCGCGCTTCCCAACGCGATCGCGATGTTCGGCACGGCGCTGGTTGCGGTCGCCGAGACCTCCTATATCGGCCGGCTCGGCACCGAGCCGCTGGCCGGGATCGCGCTGGTGTTTCCGTTCGTGATGCTGACGCAGATGATGTCGGCCGGCGCGATGGGCGGCGGCGTTTCCTCCGCCATCAGCCGC
>JACDAG010000651.1 GCA_013695565.1 Bradyrhizobium sp. | reverse complement strand
AGCCGGCATAGGCCGACGCCAGATAAAGCCCGGGCACGGCCGTGCGCGGCGAGCGGAACGGGTTGCTCCGGATCGCCGTCGGCGGGGTAGGTGCGAAGCCATACACGGCGCCGTCGGGCGCGTTGAGATATTGCCGCACCGACAGCGCGCTGTTGAACGAGGACGCGACCACGGCCTCGGCAAGTCCCGGATAGATCGAGCCGAGATAGCGCACGATCGCCTCCTGCCAGCGCCCGCGCTTGTCGCGATAGGCGTCCATGTCGGAGGCGTCCCAGTTCGACAGCAAATCAGGGCCGAGGATCGACAGCACAAAAGGCGGCGCAGGCACGCCGGAATCGATCGCGGCATAATCCACCACCGACATCGGCGGCATCCGCTCGCCGGGCTCTTCCGCCATCAGCGCCGCACCTTCCGCGTAGTCGCTCAATCGTTTCATCCAGGGCGGCAGCAATTGCGTGGAGTAGGCGGCGATGCCGAATTCGCGCGGCGGCTTTGCAAGGCCCAGCGTCAGCGCGAACAGCGAGGTCGACGGGGTCTGCCGCGCATAGCCCTGGCTCAGTTGCTCGGCGGCGTCCGCTGGCATCAAGGGTTCGAGTGCGGCGGGCGCGGCGTTGCCGATGATCCGCGCGCATGCCACGGTTTTGGGGTCGCTGCCGTCCTTGGCGGTGTGGGTGACGCTTCCCGCGTCATCGCCGGGCGCAATGGCGCTGACGATCCGGCGCACCAGCACCTCGCCGCCGGAGGCCTTGATGGCGCGGGCGAGCGCGCTCGACAGCCGCTGCGAGCCGCCCTGCACATAGCGGCCGCCGCTCTGCAAATAACTGCCCTGCGCCATCGCGAAATAGATCCACCACAGCGTGGCGGGGTCGTCGTGAAAATAGGACAGGTTGGCGGCGAGCGCGCATTTGACCGCTTCATGGTCGCCGAATACCCGGTCGAGTTTTTGCGACAGCGACAGCGGCCAATCCGCGGCCTCCGGCAACAGTTCGATCAGGGCGGCTAGACTCTCGCGCGACTTGCCGGACCGGTCGTCGCTTGGCGAGGACCGGTTCATGACGGCGACGATGCGTCGCATTTCGACGAACAGTTGATCGATGCCGGCACGAACGTCCGGAAAACGCGCGGCGAGGGCGTCCCTGGCCGCATCGAAATCGTCGGGCATCAGGAACGGAGAATCGAGCGGGCCGCCGCGCGCCTGGTAGAACGCGCCGGACGGAATCCATTTGACGGCGTCGATGACGCCCGCGCGCGTCAGCACGTCGTGCTTGGGATCGCGCGGGTCATGCGGATCGCTGGTCTCGTGCAGCGATCCCTCGACAAACAACTCGCCGGATTTGTAGCTCGACGCCGCACCGCCGACCGAATTGCTGCGCTCGACGACCAGCACCTTGCGCCCGGCGCGCGCCAGGATCGCCCCGGCGGTCAGGCCGCCAAGGCCGGCGCCGACAATCACGACATCATAGCGCGCCATTCAGTCTGGAATCCCGGGAACCATTGCAAGATGCGGTGTTCATTGCCGCTTGGGCGGGGCATGTCAAATGCGTTCACCGCATGGCGCGGTGCGCCGAAAGCGCTTCCGGGGATTT
The DNA here is from genome assembly GCA_013695565.1 of Bradyrhizobium sp. Lineage (GTDB taxonomy): Bacteria > Pseudomonadota > Alphaproteobacteria > Rhizobiales > Xanthobacteraceae > Bradyrhizobium. The sequence goes on along the minus strand of JACDAG010000651.1, from coordinate 2,147 downwards.
AGAAAGCATCGAGAAGCGAACGGCTGGAAATCGCTATTTCCAGGCCGCCTTGTCGACATCCCAGCGCTGGCCCTTGAATTCCCTGGCGACGGCCTCGACCGAGCCATTGTCGTCTTCCGGCTCGCCGCCTTCCTCCTCGCCGCTGGCGACTTCGGACAGGTTCAGCTTCGGGCCGGCACCTTCATCCGTGGTCGTCGTCACCGGGCTCGAGATCCACAGCATCAGCCGGTCCGAGGTGCCCGGTCTGTCGGCCGAAACCAGCGCGGTGACTTCGACGCTCTCGGTGAGGCCGAGCGCGGGATAGATCTGGCTCGGCCGCTTGAAGCTGAGTTTCAGTTTTCCGGTGTTGGCGTTCCATGCCGCCGAGGTGGGCTGCGCCGCGAGCGTCTTGGCCAGCACGCCGGAGAGGGCGGTGGCGATCTTGTCCTTGTTGACCTTGTCGCCGTCGCGCCAGTCGGCCGCGGCAAAACGGATGGTGCGATCCATCTCGACGCTGCCGGTGGTCCATCCGGCGGCGATCACACCCGGCATCGCCTTGGCCTTGGCGATCAGCGCCGGCGCCAAAGCCGGATCGGCCGTCAGGCTGATGGTCTGCTGGCCGGCGCGCAGCGCGTCGCAGGAAATCGAGAGGCTGTTCAGGCTGACCTCGACGGCTTCGCCCTTCAGGCTCTTGAGGAAATCCAGCGCGGCATCGAGCTTCACCCGCACGCCGATCGATTCCGGCGAGACCTCGGTGAAGTCCTTCGGCGCCGGCGTGATGCCGTCATCGGAGGTCTGGTTGTCCTGGAATTCCTTTTCGCTGAGATCGGAATTGTCGGTCGAGGTCACTTCCGTCACGGTCTGGCCGATGGTGATCTGGCCGCGGAATTCGTAACTGTCGCCCGAGCCCTTGCGCGCGAGTTTGACGGTGACCGGCAGCTTGTCGCCGAGGCTTTGCGTCGAGCCGGTCATGTTCGCACCGCTGACGGTGAGGTTGGCGACGAAGCGGTCCTTGCGGTCGGAGCCCTTCTCGACGGGGTAGCAGACGTCGAGCACGGCCGACGTGACGGTCCTGCCCTGGCGGGTTTCCTTGAGCACGACGTCGGCATTGCCGTTCATCAAGCCGTCGATCGAGGTGAAATAGCGGACTTCGCTGCCGCCGGGTGCCGGTGCCGCCTTGGAGGGAAGTTTCATCTGGGCGAAAGCGAGATCCGGGGAGGCCGTCACCAGACCGAACAGGCAGAGCAGGAGCGCGCGCATATCAAATTCCTCAAGGGAGAGAGAATCAGCGTCGTCGTAAGTAGCAAACCTGCAACCCATTCGCCAAAAAAGAAGGCCGCCCGGAGGCGGCCTTCGCTGATTGTTGATGCTGGTCGGTCGGGCTTGATAGCGTTTTCGAGCGAAGTGGATCCCGGTTCGCGCGAAGAAAATGCGTCAAAACAAGAATCTAGAGCTTCGGTTCTGATTTTAATCAGAACCGATCTGGCTCTAGAAGCCCATGCCGCCCATTCCACCCATGCCGCCGCCGCCACCGCCGGGCATCGGCGGGGCTGGCTCCTTCGGCAGTTCGGCGACCATGGCTTCGGTGGTCACCAAGAGGCCGGCGACGGAGGCGGCGTCCTGCAGGGCGGTCCGCACCACCTTGGCCGGATCGATGATGCCCTTGTCGACCATGTCGACATATTGCTCGGTCTGGGCGTCGAAGCCGAAGGTCTCGGACTTGTTCTCGAGGATCTTGCCGACCACGATCGAGCCCTCGACACCGGCATTTTCCGAGATCTGGCGAACCGGAGCTTCCAGCGCCTTCAGCACGATGTTGATGCCGGCCTGGACGTCGGGGTTGTCGTTCTGGATGCGGCCGACCGCCTTCTTGGCCCGCAGCAGCGCCACGCCGCCGCCCGGCACGATGCCTTCCTGCACGGCCGCACGGGTTGCGTTGAGCGCGTCCTCGACGCGGTCCTTCTTTTCCTTCACTTCGACTTCAGTCGCACCGCCGACGCGGATCACCGCGACGCCGCCGGCGAGCTTGGCCAGACGTTCCTGCAGCTTCTCGCGGTCGTAGTCCGAGGTGGTCTCCTCGATCTGCGCCTTGATCTGGCCGACGCGGGCTTCGATCGCCGGCTTCTTGCCGGCGCCGTTGACGATGGTGGTGTTCTCCTTGTCGATCA
>JACDAG010000636.1 GCA_013695565.1 Bradyrhizobium sp. | reverse complement strand
CGTCATTGCCGCTAACCAGGCAGCAACATTCCAAATTGGTGATCGTGTCGCGGGAAAAGTGAACTGGGGAGGGTTCGCCGAATACGCCGTGATGCGGAACGACCTGGCAATCCGGATTCCGCAAAGTCTGTCGACCACGGCGGCGGCGGCGGTTCCCGTATCCTACACTACAGCCATGGTTGCGCTGACCGAAAGCACCAAGGTCAGCGACGGTAATACTGTGCTCGTTCTCGCCGCGGCCGGGGGCATTGGCCTGGCCGCTGTTCAGATTGCTCGCGCGCTTGGAGCACGGGTTATGGCCGCAGCCGGCAATCTCGAGCGGGCTCAATTCGCTTGTACACACGGCGCGACAGCAGCGATCGACTACAGCCGGCCAAACTGGAGCGACGATGTCAAGTCCGCGTCTGACGGTCACGGGGCCGATATCATCGTTGATCCAGTTGGCGGCGACGCCACCAGGGAAGCGCTGCGCGCGCTGGCCTGGGAGGGGCGCTTGCTCGTGGTCGGGTTTTCGTCAGGCGAGATTCCGGCAATCCCGGCAAATCGGCTGTTGCTCCGCCGCGCCAGCGCGATCGGCATTTATTGGAATCACGATCGCGACGCCGAGATGCTGGCGAGAGTAACCCGGCGCCTCATCGACCTGTTGGAAGCAGGAACCGTCACCCCGCATATCGGCGACACTTTCGCGTTTTCGCAATTGCCGCAGGCGCTGACGACGCTGGCTGAGCGTCGCGCGACGGGCAAGGTCGTTCTGACTTTCACCGAAGAGGACCGCGCATGATTCCCCTGCCCCCGCACCTGTTCGCTGGCCTTCGTGTGCTCGATCTGACTCGCGTCATGTCCGGACCGTTCTGCACGTCTATGCTGGCCGATCTTGGCGCCGAAGTGATCAAGATCGAGATGCCGGGGTTCGGTGAGGAAGGCCGGCATTTTGCACCGCACGTCAACGACGAGAGCACATATTTCGCCCTGCTCAATCGCGGCAAGAAGAGTGTCACCATCAATCTGAAGTCACTTGAGGGAATCGCTTTGATCCGCGACCTGGCGCGTCAATCCGACGTGCTTGTCGAGAATTTTCGTCCCGGTGTGATGGAACGGCTCGGCCTTAGCCCGGCCACGCTGCAAGCTGACAATTCACGCCTGATCTATGCGTCGATTTCAGGCTTTGGACAGAGTGGTCCATTTTCGGATTGGCCCGCGTTCGACCTTGTTATCCAGGCGATGAGCGGGTTGATGAGTGTTACAGGAGAACGGGATGGCCGGCCAATCGCCGTCGGCGAGAGCGTCGCAGACGTAGCCACCGGCATGTTCGCGGCATGGGGTATCGCCGCAGCACTATATGATCGCGAGCGCACCGGAGTCGGTCGCCGGCTCGAGGTCGCAATGCTCGATTCGGTTTTCTCAATGCTGCTGACCGGACTGTCGCGGCGTCTGTTCACCGACCGCCCGACGCAGCGCGGCGGCAACCGACATCCCGAAACCTACCCGGTGGATAGCTTTGCCACGAAAGACGGCGACATCGTTATGGTCGGCTTTTCCGACGCCATCTTTCACCGCATTTGCAAGGCGATGGCGCAACCGGAACTGGCCGCTGACCCGCGCTTCAAGACCAATATCGACCGCAACGCCCATGAACACGAGTTGCACGGGCTGATCGCGGCCTGGGCCGGCGGCCTGACACGGGAACAGGCGCTTGGTTTCCTGCGTGACGCCGATGTGCCGGCGGCACCGGTCTGGTCCCTCGACGACCTGCTCGCGAGCGGTCACGTCGAAGCCAGGGGCATGCTGCAATCGGGCAGCAACGGCAAGCTTGGCGAATTCCGTGTCGTCCCCCAACCCGTGCAATTCGATGCGGCGGAACGCATCAGCCGCGTGATCACCCCAACACTTGGCGAGCACACCAGCGAAATCCTGAAACAAAAGCTCGGCCTCGACGAAGCCCGGATCGCCGCCCTGCGTTCCGCCAAAGCCATTTAATTCGACCAAAGGTCAACCCTCAATGAGCAATCCCATCACAACTGCGAGCAACAAGCGGGTCGTGCGTTCCCCACGCGGTAACGTCCTCACGACGCGAAGCTGGCAGACCGAGGCCCCACTGCGTTTGCTGATGAACAATCTGGATCCTGACGTCGCAGAGCGGCCGGAAGATCTGATCGTCTACGGCGGTATCGGTCGCGCTGCGCGCAATTGGGAAGCGTTCGACAAGATCGTGGACGTGCTAAAAAACCTGAACGACGAGCAGACCTTGCTGGTCCAATCCGGGAAACCGGTCGGTGTGTTTCCAACCCATCGAGGCGCCCCGCGTGTGATCATCGCAAACGGCAATCTGGTACCGCATTGGGCGACATGGGAGCACTTCAACAAACTCGACCGCATGGGCCTGATGATGTACGGCCAGATGACCGCGGGGTCCTGGATCTACATCGGTTCGCAAGGCATCGTACAGGGCACCTACGAGACCTTTTGCGAAGTCGCCCGGCAGCATTTCGATGGCGATCTCGCCGGCCGCTGGATCTTGTCCGGCGGCCTCGGCGGCATGGGCGGCGCGCAACCGCTTGCTGCGACCATGGCGGGAGCCTCGATTCTCGTCGTCGAATGCCAACCGAGCCGGATCGAATTTCGCCAGCGAACCGGTTATCTCGACAAGAGTGCCTCGACGCTCGAAGATGCTCTGGCCATGATCGATGCAGCGCGCACTTCAAAGCAGGCAATCTCGGTCGGTCTCATCGGAAACGCTGCGGAAATTTTTCCGGAGATCGCAAGACGTGGCCTTGTGCCCGATATCGTCACCGATCAGACGTCGGCGCATGATCCCGTTCACGGCTATTTGCCGATCGGCTGGAGCGTCGAACAATGGCAAGAACGCCAGGAGCGCGACCCGGCAGGTACGACAATTGCCGCCAAACAAGCCATGGCCGAACAGGTCCGCGCGATCCTTGCGCTGAAGACTGCGGGAGCGGTCGCGCTCGATTACGGCAACAACATCCGCGCCATGGCCCTGGAGATGGGCGTCGCTGAGGCCTTCGACTATCCAGGGTTTGTCGAGGCCTATGTGCGTCCGCTTTTTTGCGTCGGCAAAGGTCCGTTCCGCTGGGTTGCGCTGTCCGGCGATCCCGAAGACATCTACCGTACCGACGCCAAAGTCCGTGAGCTCATTCCCGACGATGTGCCGCTTCACAACTGGCTCGACAAGGCCCGCAAGCACATCAAGTTTCAGGGGCTGCCGTCGCGTATCTGCTGGCTCGGTCTCGGCCAGCGCCATCGCATTGGCCTCGCCTTTAATGAGATGGTCGCCAGCGGCGAGCTGAAAGCTCCAGTTGTAATCGGCCGCGATCACATGGACTCGGGATCGGTCGCTTCTCCGATGCGAGAGACCGAAGGAATGCTGGACGGCTCCGATGCGGTTTCCGACTGGCCAATTCTGAACGCCCTGTTGAATTCCGCATGTGGCGCCACCTGGGTCTCGTTTCATCATGGCGGTGGCGTCGGCATGGGGTACTCGCAGCATTCCGGAATCGCATTGATCGCGGACGGGACAGCCGAAGCGGCGGAAAAGATCGGCCGTGTCCTGTGGAATGATCCCGCCACGGGCGTCATGCGACACGCGGATGCCGGCTACCCGCTTGCGCGACGGTGCGCTGAAGACAATGAATTATGGTTGCCGATGGTCAACTAAGTACTGCTGTCTTCAAGTCTGCTCCGTGGTCCCGGCGACGCACGAAATACTAAGTTCGGGTCCCCAACCCTGAAATCAGATTCCTTCAAATATATTTAGCTCAACAGGCCCTCCAACGTCTTCCACGTTTCGAGGTTTGGCCACTATACTATTTTGTGCCGATTTCGGGCATACAGGAAGCTTGGGTAGGCAGAGTAAGGTCGACGACGAGGAAGACTGGACATGCTGATTAAGGCTTTGCGAACACCAGAAGCGCGATTTAATGGTCTTGCCGACTACCAATTCGCGCCAAATTATCGCGACGATCTTGCCGGTTACCCTGGCCTTCGCATGCACTATATCGATGAAGGAGCAAGCGATGCCCGCGTTGCGCTCTGCCTTCACGGACAACCGACATGGAGCTATCTTTATCGCAAGATGGTCCTGGGCTTTGTCGCCGCCGGCTATCGGGTTATCGCGCCAGACATGTTTGGCTTTGGTCGATCCGACAAACCCGTAGAGGATGCCCTCTACACGTTTGACTTCCACCGCAAGAGCCTTATCGCGTTCATTCGCGCGCACTGGATATCGGTCGCGTGACACTGGTGTGTCAGGATTGGGGTGGTCTGCTCGGTCTCACCATTCCGATGGAAATGACCGACCGCTTCGAGGCGCTGCTGGTCATGAATACCGCCTTTGCGACGGGTGATCGACCTCTCACCAAAGGATTCATCGACTGGCGCGCATGGAACAACGCCAATCCGGACATGCCAGTCGGCAAGCTAATGTCACGTTCTTGCCCGCAGCTCTCCGCTGCGGAAGCCGCTGCCTATGACGCTCCTTTCCCCGATGCGACATACAAAGGCGGCGTGCGCCGCTTCCCGAACCTTGTGCCCGACAATCCCGATGCCGGCGGCGCTGCTATCTCCCGCAAGGCGCGGGAATGGTGGAGCACTGAATGGAACGGCAAGACTGCCATGGTGATCGGCATGACCGATCCCGTCCTTGGGCCAACAGTCATGGAAGACCTGCGTCAAACGATCCGAAACTGCCCGGAACCAGTAAAACTGACCGGAGCCGGACATTTTGTCCAGGAGTGGGGTGATGACGTTTTGAAGGGCGCTCTCCCGCTTCTATCCTAAAAGATCGATACATTCGGTTCGGCGATAACCACTGACGGCACGAAAACGACCTCGCCGGAGTTTGGTCGGCGATGTCCGGTCCTGGGGCATACCGGAATTCGCATTTTAGGGAAGCAGCATCCGTCTGACCGGTTTCGGAAGTCGGCCCTAGTCCAGTACGGCCCCGATTAGCGCTGATGCCCAAGTTCTTAGTTAGTTGGTCGTAAGGAGTTGAGCGTCAGAGCCAGAGCTTATAGGGTTTGTCATGTGCGAAAGTTTTGACCGCCTGCGGTTGCGACGGCGTCCTCCGGACTGGATTCCTGCTCTGTTTCCGCTCCCGGAGTATCTAGTCGACGGCGATCGAAAGGACGACTACGACGATACGAAGACTGTGCTGCAGGTCCCCTGGATGGGCGTCGTTACGATGGCCTTTTCGCACTATCGTCGCTTTTATCGGACACTTTGGCCAGGCGTCAGGCCGGCGTTTCAATCCGCCGAATTTGCCGATGGTGCCAGTCGCGTCAGAGCTCTTGCAGAAACACTGGCAGCAACGCTCGGATCGAACTGCCTTCTCGAGCCGTTGCGTGCGGCCGGGTATGCGCCTCGGGAAATTGACCAAATCAGGAACCTGATTTCAGTCTTTCATTTCGGCAATGTCTCGTATGCCACGTTAGCAACCATGGCGCGCGCGCTACTGCAGGGTCACGAATTGGCCCCGACGGATGCATCGTTCTCGCCATTTCAGGGAAGGCATGCCCCTGATGTGCAGGTGCCGTTCGTGCTGATGGAGGCTCATCATGTTGAAGGGCCGACCCGGGCGCTCTACGAAGACATCAAGCAGCAGCTTGGGCTACCATTCGTCAACACCGATTACCGAGCGTTGGCTCGGTGGCCGACATACTTCGCGGCGGCGTGGCATGCTTTGCGGCCCCATGTCCAGACGCCCGAATATGAGCTTGCCGTAGCAGAAATTCACGATCTGCTGGTTGAACTAGCCGCGAAACTTCCAAATCCGAACGGCCTCACCAGTGCCGCCTTACGTCAAGCGGCCATTAATGATGGCTCGCTCGACGAAATTCGCCGCACAGTAGAGCTTTTTCAATGGCTTCTTCCCGGTCTCATCCTCAACATTGCCTGCTTTCGTGGGCAACTGGCGCCCTGACGCCGTCCGGCCATGCGGCACATGGCCGAACCAGGTTGCGATTCGGCCGCGCGCTATCTTCTCCGGCTCATCCTGTTTTTTAAAAGTTGCCGTTCGGTCCCAGACGCAGAGCGGAAGTCGCATTTCAGGGTCGGGAAGACTCATGACAATTCTGGAAGTCGGCGATCCCCAAACATTTTTCTCTCGAACGACAATTCAGGCTCTAACAGTCAATATCTCGCCGAGCGGTTTCTTGATCTTGGCAGCCGCCGGAACTGTCGCGTCTTCGGCTGGATGCCCCACGGCCAAGATAATCAGCGGCTTCTCGGAGGCTGGCCGGTCCAGCAATACGTTCAAGAACTTCATAGGATTGGGTGTATGGGTCAGCGTCGAAAGACCCGCATGATGCAAAGCCGCCAGGAGAAACCCGGTCGCGATGCCAACGCTTTCTGGAACGTAATAGTTCTTGAACCGTGTGCCGTCGTCGAAGCTGCCCCACCTTTGCGCAAAGACGGCAATAAGCCAGGGCGCAATGTCCAGGTGAGGCTTTGAAGCGGTAGTGCCGATCGGCTCCAGGGCCTTGATCCATTCATCTCCGGCGCCACCTGCATAAAATTCCCGCTCCTCCTCTTCGGCAGCAAGACGGATGCGACGCTTGATCTCGCGGTTCGCGATCGCGACGAAGTGCCAGGGTTGATGATTGGCGCCGCTCGGCGAAGTACCGGCGGCCCGGATGCAGCTTTCGATGACCGGGAGCGCGACGGGCCGGTCTGAAAAGTCCCTGACGGTATGACGGCGGCGGATGCGATCATAGAAAGCATCTGCTGCGACCTGCATCTCCTGATCGTTGAAGTTCGTCCGGTCCGGAAGCGGGAGCGCCTCATATCCCAGTTTCATCTTCGCAAACATGTCGGTCCTCTTGAAAGCTCGAATGGCTCCAAGGATAGAGAGCCCCGCTCGAATCGCCTAGTCGGCCGATTCGGTTAGATTGATGGGTATAGATGCTTGAGTTTGACGCGAGCATTTTTGGTTGAGAATTGCCAATCGGCTTTGTTGTGGCATTTGTTTCGGTCGTGCTGCCATGCGGCGATCT
>JACDAG010000627.1 GCA_013695565.1 Bradyrhizobium sp. | reverse complement strand
GAGCAAAGAACGGCGGCGAGGGGGCTGAGCCACCTCGCCGGTCACAGTTTCGGTCAGCTCAGCATGAGCCATATCGGCCCCCCGCGCTTGAAAACGCTATGGGTTACGACAGCTTGCCGACGGACTTTTCAAGGAGATCCCAGGCCTGGTCGCCGTATTTGCCCTTCCATTCCGAATAGAAGCCGGCCGAGCGGAGTTTTTCGCGGAACGGCGTCACGTTGGGCTGGTTGAACGTGAGGCCCTTGCCGGCCAGTTCCTGCTGCAATCCGGCATTCAGCTTGGCGACGTCCTCGCGCTCCTTGATGCCGGCCGCGTTGATGTTCTTCGACACGATCGCTCTGATGTCCTCCGGGAGCTTTTCCCAGGCGCGGCGGTTGGCCAGGAACCAGAAGCCGTCCCACATGTGGTTGGTCAGCGAACAGTATTTCTGCACTTCGTAGAGCTTGGCGGTCGAGATGATCGCCAGCGGGTTTTCCTGGCCCTCGACGATCTTGGTCTGCAGCGCGGAATACACTTCGCTGAAATTGATCGAGGCGGGCGCCGCATCGAACGCCTTGAACATCGAGGTCCAGAGCGGCGAAACCGGCACGCGGATCTTGAAACCCTTGAGGTCGTCGGGGCCATTGATCGGCTTGCTCGACGACGTGGTCTGGCGGAAGCCATTGTCCCAGATCTTGTCCATGACGACGAGATTGGCCTTGGTGATCTCGCCGCGGATATAGGCGCCCAGCCCGCCATCCATGGCCTTCCAGACCGTGTCGTAATCCGGGAACGCGAAGCCGATGCCGCTGATCGAAGCCGCCGGCACCAGGGTCGCCAGAATCAGGCCCGACAGCGTGAAGAATTCGACGCCGCCGGAGCGAATCTGGCTCAGCATGTCGGTGTCGGAACCGAGCTGGTTGTTCGGGAAAATCTGCAGGTCGAACCGGCCATTGGTCTCGGCCTTGATCGCCGCCGCCATCTCCTTGGCGCGGGCGTTCAGCGGATGGCCGTCGGGCAGATTGTTGGCATATTTGTAGGTGAATTCGGCGGTCTGGGCGCGCGCCACGAACGGGGCGCCGATGCCACCCAACACCGCTGACGCAGCGGATGCCCTAAGAAGCGTGCGTCGTGAAAAGCTCATCGAGTTTCTCCCTTGAGAATTATTGTTCTTGAGATGCAATCCTATACGGACCTGATGCCGCGTGGTCATCAGCTAGCTCGGCAGCATCGGTCCTTGGGCGGCTTATTGCAGCGTCTGCACGCGGCGGCAATATCGGCTTTCGCGATGCTGCCAGTACCGGTATCGGCGGATGCTCAGCGCTGCGTCCGAACGGCCGTACGCGGCCGCCGGATTGATTTGGTCTGGAAGGAGTTCCGCCTAAACATTTGATCTAATTGGATATATAAATATTCCATAATATACCTTATGCGAATCCGAGATATGGGGCTTCGCCAGCCCGCACCAAGCGCTTGTAGCGTTCGCTTTAAATCTGCATTCCGTTCGGTGTATTCCCTGCACACACCGAGGCCCCCAATTCTGCGTCGCTAAAAGGCATTTGGAGTCTGGACCCGGCATCGAGCCAGACATTGGGCGGCGTCGTCAGCGATGATGGTCGACAGGATGCAGGATGGCAGCCGCGGGTCGTTGGAGGACGCCTATTCCCGGCTGATCGACGGATTGACAGCGACGGGGTCGCGGTTCGTCGAAGTGGAAGCCTGAGCGGAAGAGCGCGTTCGCCGCCCGCTGCTTCTGAAGCCTTTTCAGGTGGCCATGGCAGGTGTTCCCCGCGAAGAAACGCGCGAGGAATGCCGAAGCCGGGTGATCACCTCGAAGGTGTACCGGTTCCGGGCGGTAGAGCGCAAACTACCTGCCGCGCCAAATTCCGACCCTGGCCGATCTCGCCATGTCTTCAGCAGCCAATAGCTCCGCAGGGGCGTCGGGGGCTGCGCGGGCGCCGCCATTGCCTAGAATAACGCCCGACAGGTTTTGCCCGTCGACAGTGCAGCGATATCGGTCGGGAACCCCGGCAGGTTCGCACGTCACCTCCCGTCGCCGGAGAAACCGGGAAAGCGCCCGCATCGCTGCCCGATCGCCGTCACCCTGGACGCCTTCGAGTTGGATCTTTCGGCCGCGAATGGCGAGCGTAGCCGTGTCCAATACGTCCGCTGCCCCCCTTGGCTCGGCTTCTGAGCTGGCTGCGGAAGGAACACCTGCGATGTTGGTCGAGAGCATCGACGGGGCAGCCAAGTTAGGAGTTTCCGTCATCCGCTTGGCGGCCTGTTGCGACGTTTTGGAAACGACGGGTAGCGCGCGGCCGACGAATCGCGCCAGATGTTGGCGGGAAGATCGCCGCCGGTGACTTTGTTGGTCGGAGAGTTGTCGTCGTTTCCCACCCAAACTCCCACGGTGATATCCTGCGTAAACCCGACAAACCACGCATCGCGATACTCCTGGGTCGTGCCGGTCTTGCAATAGCGATATTCTGAATGCGCGCCGCTTTTCCGGTGCCCTCGTTCACCACGGATTGCAGCATGTCGACCATCATCGCGCGGCTGGCGGCAAGTTGGCCTGCGACTTCGGCCCCGGCGGCGGGTTTTGTGTAGAGCGCTTGCTGGGAATTGCTGGTGATCGATCTGATCGAGTACGGCTCGAGGGACTGAACATTGGCCGCAACCGAACCAAAGGCTCTGGTCATTTCAATCAGGGAGACTTCAGCAGAACCGAGGGCCAAGCTCGGCACCGCCGGAAGCGTCGACTGTATTCCCATGCGTTTTGCGGTATCGATTACAGCGGGTATTCCGACCTCATCTGCAAGCTGAACGGCGATCGTGTTGATCGAATGCGCGAACGCGTTTCGGAGCGCCATGCTGCCGCGAAAGCCGCCACTATAGTTTTGTGGCTCCCACTCACCGATTTGAGTGGGCTTATCGACGACAACCGTTTGCGGCGTATAGCCGCGCTGCAGCGCCGTCAGATAAACAAAAAGCTTAAATAGCGAACCCGCCTGCCGCTTGGCTTGGGTCGCGCGGTTGAACTGACTGGCTTCATAGTCGCGCCCTCCTACCAAGGCCAGTACGGCGCCATCCCGTCCGAGGGCAACAAGCGCTGCTTGGGAGACGTTCTTCTTCGGACCCTCCGTTTCGAGCCGTCGCTCGATAACTCCTTCCGCGAGACGCTGCAGTTCGAGGTTCAAGGTCGTTCGAAGCGCCAAGTCGCCCGGTGACGAACCGAGGAGCCTCCGGACATCGGCTGCGACCATGTCGACAAAGTAATTCGTGCCGGGGGGCGTTTCCGGTGGCGTCCGAAGATTGACCGGCTGTCCGCGGGCCGCTTCCGCTTCCGCAGGCGTCAGGGATTTGGTTTCGACCATCGTTTGCAGTACGACTTCCTGCCGTTCTTTTGCGCCGCCGAAATTGCGTGTCGGTGCCAGTTGCGATGGTGCGCGCACCAGACCGGCCAGCATCGCGGACTCAGCCAGCGACAACTCTCCCGCCTTTTTCCCAAAGTACCGCTTCGCGGCGGCATCGACGCCGTAGGCCCCGGCGCCGAAATAGGCCGTGTTCAAGTAGCGTAGGAGGATGTCCTCCTTCTTGAGCTGGCTCTCCAGCCAGAGGGCGAGAAGCGCTTCCTGGACCTTGCGCCGAAACGAGCGCTCGGGGGACAGGAACATCAGGCGGGCAAGCTGCTGTGTGATAGTGCTGGCGCCTTCGCGGGTAGCCCCGGCCTGTGAATTCCGCCACCCTGCCCGCAGGATCCCACGCAAATCGACGCCGTAGTGCTGGTAAAATCTCCGATCCTCGATGGCGATGACGGCCTGAGCCAGATGTGCAGGGAGATCCGCAGCGCTCAGTTTTTCTCCCTTGAACACGCCGCGTGCCGCGAAGACCTCTCCCTGGGCACCCTCGAACGTCAACGCGCTTTGCGTGGCTTCCACCTGTAGCC
>JACDAG010000623.1 GCA_013695565.1 Bradyrhizobium sp. | reverse complement strand
GTATAGGCGATGTGCTCGAACGGTTTTTCCGGGTCGTTGACGGGTGAGGCGAATTCAGCCGGGAAATTCACCACCGGCGACACCGGGGAGACCACATAATCGAGATCGCAAAACAGTTTGGCGGCCGCGGTGCGGATCGCCATGGTGGCGTTGAAGCCCCTGATGACGTCGACACCTGAAAGCTTCGCGCCTGTTTCCGCCCATTGGTAGATGTAGGGCAGCGTTCTGGCGCGATCTTCCGGCGAAAGCCTGGAGAGGTCGTCCCAGCTCCGCGCACGGAAGAAATTGTCAATCCCGTCGAGCATTTCGCGCGTCAATATGCCGTCGATTGCGGTGAGGACGGCGCCGGCGGATTCGAACGCCTTGGCAGCCTTCACGGCGACCTCGCGCACTTCCTTCTCCAGCGGCTGACCGGTGCCGGCTTCGAGCATCAAGCCGATGCGTAGTTTGCGCGGCGACTTGTCGAGCGCCTTCCAGTTGATCTCATGGGCGGGCAGGCTCATGCCGTCGCGCCGGTCCGGCCGCGACAACACGCTCATCATCAGCGCTGCATCGTCGACAATGCGGGTCATCGGTCCCGCGACGCGGCCGACATAGAAGGGATCGACGGGAACGCGTCCGAGGCTGGGCTTCAGCGCGACCAAGCCATTCCAACACGCCGGCAGCCGCACCGATCCGCCAATGTCTGTTCCGAGATGCAGCGGGCCGTAACCGGCAGCACCCGCGGCGCCCGCGCCGGAAGAGGAGCCGCCCGGGTTCTTGCTGAGGTCCCAGGGGTTGCGGGTGAGGGGATGGAAGCTCGACAGCCCCGATGACAGCATGCCGTAATCCGGCATCGTGGTCTTGGAGAAGATGATGGCGCCGGCTTCGCGCAGCCGCGCCGCCGGCGGCGCATCCTTTGGCGACGGCACCAGCTTGACGCTGGCCGCACCCAGCGGCACCGGCTGGTCTTTGGTCGCGATATTGTCCTTGATGGTGGCCGGGACGCCGCCGAGCGGCTCGCCCTTCTGCCAGCGATCGGTCGAAGCCTTGGCCGTAGCGCGGGCGCCTTCGGGATCGAACAAATAGAGCGCCTTGATGTGCGGCTCCCACGCCGCAACATGCGCGAGCACTTCCTCCAGCACTTCCGACGGCGAGAACTGCTTGGCGCGATAGCCTGCGAGAAGGTCGACGGCGCTGAGATCGTGCAGCGACGTGACCTCTTCTTCTTTTTTGGCTTTATGCATGGGCACCTAACCTACTGGCATGCGGGTTTCGATGATGCGCGCGAACATGCTGGCGCCGATCGGCAGGATCTTGTCGTCGAGAACGTAACCGGGATTGTGGACGGGCACCGAGCCTTCATGGCCGACCCAGAAATAAGCGCCGGGCACCGCCTGCATCATGTCGGCGAAATCCTCGCTGCCCATCTTCGGCTCGGTGCGGGTGATCACCTTGTCCGGATCGACCACCGTGCGCGCCACGGCGGCTACGAGCTGGGACTGTTCTTCCTGGTTCACCAGCACGCTGAAGGTGTCGCGGATGTCGGCAGTGATCTCGCACTGGAAGGCGGCCGCCATGCCGGCGCAGATCGCGCGCATGCGCTCGCGGATCAGCGCGCGCACGCCGTCGTCGAAGGCACGGACGGTGCCGCACAATCTGGCCTGGCCGGGAATGACGTTGTAGGCCGAACCGGCGTGAATCTGCGTGATCGACAGCACCGCCGGGTGATGCGGCGGCACATTGCGGCTGACGACGGTCTGCAGCGCCTGCGCGAGCGTCGTTGCAATGATCACGGCGTCCTTGGAGCGTTCCGGCATCGCGCCGTGGGCGCCGTAGCCGTCGATGACGATATCGAAGAAATCGGCGCCGGCCATTGCGGGGCCGGGCAGGATTGCGATCTCGCCATGGTTGAGGTCCGGCGCGTTGTGCAGTCCGTAGACCTCGTCGCAGGGAAATTTCTGGAACAGGCCGTCCTTGATCATGGCGCGGGCGCCGCCGAGGCCTTCTTCGGCGGGCTGGAAGATGAAATGCACGGTGCCGTCGAAGTTCCTGGTCTCGGCCAGATAGCGCGCGGTGCCGAGCAGCATGGTGGTGTGACCGTCATGGCCGCAGCCGTGGAAGCGGCCGGGAATGGTCGAGCGCCAGCGCAGATTGGTATTCTCTTCCATCGGCAGCGCATCCATGTCGGCGCGCAGGCCAATCTTCATGCCGCCGTCGCCCTTGCCCTTGAGCACGCCGACCACGCCGGTGCCGCCGAGACCGCGATGCACCTCGATGCCCCATTGCGTCAGCTTGTCGGCGACGATGCCTGAGGTGCGGACTTCCTCGAAGCCGATTTCCGGATGCGCATGCAAATCGCGGCGGATGGCGGTGAGTTCTTCGGCATAGCCGTCGATACGTTCGATGGTGGGCATGTCTATTATCCGGTTACGGTTGAACGAGTTTGAGGGGAAGGAGCAAAGGCAGTGCCGTTCGGCTTGATGCGGACGCCCGGACGCAGCCGCGTCCAGGGGAGGCTCGCGGTATCCGCCGGCATCGCGCCGGGCGCTGCGCAGATCAAGAGCTTTTCGGCGATCGGCTCGAAGTCGGCGCGGAAATGCACTGAGCTCTTGTTGACCAGGATCGCCTGCTCGGTTGGTTCGATCCCGACATAGCGGTACATCGCCTGGTCGGCGAGCTGTGCCTTGTAGGAGCCGACGACGACGCGCACGTCCCCGATGAGCAGGCAAGCCGACAGCCCCATGTCCATGTCGCGGCCGCCATAATAGGGGCCGGTCGCCACGAACTTTCCGTCCGACAATTTCTCGACGACGAAGCTTTCCCTGTATGGCGCGTCGCCCGGGATGCCGGACTTGCCGCCGAGCGAAAGCGTCACGGTGGCGCCGACGCCCGCGTCATGCGCGGCCTTTGCCGACTGGGGATCGTAGATCACGCCGGTCGCAGCCCGCGTCGCGTTGTTGCGGACCAGCGCCCGCAGCCTGCCTGTCGTGTCGGAATCGCCGCCGGCGCCGGGATTGTCCTGGGTGTCGGCAATGACGATCGGTTTGCTGGCGTTCTTGGCCAGCTCCATGGCATGGCGTACGCCTTCGTCGGGCGAATAGATGCGGCCGTCGAAATCATCCTCGTGGCCTTCGATCAACGCCACCAGTTTGTCGGCTGCGGCGTCCGCGTCGGCCTGCGTCACGCCATAGGCAAAGACGCTCGGTCCGCAATCCCTGAAATCGGCCGCGGGAAATCCCGGCGCGAATGACAGTGTCGGCACGGCCGCGCTCTCCAGCGCCGCCAGCTTCTGATAGATGCCTTTGGTGGGCTGGTCGTTGGTGCATTGCCAGCTGATCGGGATCAGGAACGGCAATTGCCGGAAGGCTTTTGCGAACCGCGTTTTCGTCTTCAGCATCAGCGCCAGATGTTTCGCGCAGGCGCGGCCGGTCTCGGCCATGTCGATGTGCGGGTAGGTGCGATAGGCAATCAGTGCATCCGCATGTTCGATCATCTCGGGCGAGACATTGGCATGGAGGTCGAGGCTCACGACCAGCGGCAGATCCTTGCCGATCACCTTGCGCACGCGGGCGAGCGTTTCGCCCTCGCCATCGTCGTAATGCTCGGTCACCATCGCGCCGTGCAGGTCGAGATAGACGGCATCGATCGGCCCCGCAGCGGCAATGCCGTCGACCATCTCCTTCATGACTCGCTCGAAGGCGTCCCTGGTGACATGCGCCGATGGGCTGGCAGCCGCCGAGATCGTCGGCACCAGCTCCCAGCCATTGGCTTCGGCGGCTTCGACAAAGCCGGCGAGTCCGACATTGATCTTGCGCATCACCTTGAGCACGTCGGCGCCATGCGCCATCGACGGCCACCCGCCACCATGGACGAAATCGTCATAGGTCGCCTTGGTCGGCGCGAAAGTATTGGTTTCGTGCAGAAAGGCGCCAATGGCGATGCGGGTCATCTATTTCCTCAACCGGTGCATTGGTGGGGCGACGTTAAGCGCGTCATTGCGCCAAGCGCAAGCCGGGGAGCAATTCCGTTTTGCATGCCGCCCCATGCGCCATTGCGAGCGAAGCGACTAAGTTTGCTCCGTCATTCCGGGGCGCGAAGCGAACCTCAGGTGCGCAATTGCGCATCGGGGAATCTCGAGATTCCGGGTTCGATGCTTCGCATCGCCCCGGAATGACGACGTCGGCCGCATGCCGCTCACGTCAGCCTCGCCAGCAAGCCCGCCATCAAGCGGCCGCGTTCGGCGAGACTGTCGACCTCGATGTGTTCGTTGAGCGTGTGCGCATCGGCACCTCGAACCCCCAGACCATCGAGCGTGGGGACACCCATTGCAC
>JACDAG010000612.1 GCA_013695565.1 Bradyrhizobium sp. | reverse complement strand
GCCGTTGATATGGCTCAGTTTGCGGAGGTCATTCTGCGGCTGTCATTCTAAAGGGTCTAGATGGCGTCGAGGCCAGATTCTCCTGTCCGGATCCGAATGGCTTCCTCGATATTGGACACGAAGATTTTGCCATCGCCGATGCGGCCGGTCTGGGCGGCGCGCCTGATGGCGTCGATGGCTTTTTCGACCAAATCATCGCCGATCACAATCTCGATTTTGACCTTGGGCAGGAAGTCCACGATGTATTCCGCACCGCGATACAGTTCGGCGTGACCCTTTTGCCGCCCGAAGCCCTTGGCTTCGGTCACGGTGATGCCCTGCAGTCCGACCTCCTGAAGCGCCTCTTTCACCTCGTCGAGCTTGAACGGCTTGATGATGGCTTCGATTTTCTTCACTGAGCGCCTCCCGGGCATTTCCAAATTGTAGACTACAGAGTGTATCGATGTCGCGCGTGGCGCCGTCTGGTGGTCGGTCCTTCAGGGTCGGAAACGCACACAATTGCCGCGAACTATGACGATCCTGAGCCGGCTTCCCACCGACTTCCCACCGACTTCCCACCGACTTCCGACCGACTTCCCCAAAAGCAGGGTCTATGCCAAGTTGTTAACGCGCCTGATTTTGGAATGTTATCAGACTTTTAACGGGCAAGCGGCAGAGGTCGAACCGAACGCTGCATGATACCGAAGCCTACCAAATAGGCAAACCGATCAATTGGTATGCAGTCAGTGCAAGATTGGCTGCGGGCGAGACGGGAATTGCCTCTGGAAAAGGCGGTTGGATCGAGGATTCGGCATGGAAGTTCTGACCACCACTGAAATGGAGCGCGCCGATCGGCTGACCATCGCCGCCGGCACGCCGGGCTTCGCGCTGATGATGAGCGCGGGCCAGGCCGTCGCCGAAGCCGCGATGGCGTTGGTCGAGGAGGGCCCGATCGTGGTGGTCGCCGGCCGCGGCAATAATGGCGGTGACGGCTTTGTCGCCGCCGCCGAACTGGCGGCGCGCGGCCGCGAGGTCTCGGTGATCCTGCTGTGCGAACGGGACAGTCTGCAAGGCGACGCGGCGATTGCTGCGAAGGGGTGGAAATATCCGGTGCTGCCGTTCAATCCCCAGGCGATCGGCAGGCCAGCGCTGATCATCGACGCACTGTTCGGCGCCGGTCTCAACCGGCCCGTCAAAGGCGACCCGCTTGGGATGATCGAGGCGATCAACGCCAACGGCGCGCCGGTTCTGGCCGTCGACCTGCCGAGCGGGATCAACGGCACCACCGGCGCCGTCCTGGGTGTTGCGATCAACGCTTTGGAGACCGTGACCTTCTTCCGCAAGAAGCCGGCGCATCTGCTGCTGCCGGGACGGATGCATTGCGGCCGCGTCCGCGTGGCCGATATCGGCATCGATGCGCAGGTGCTCGACGAAATTCAGCCGCTCGCGTCGGAGAATGTTCCGCAGATCTGGCAGAAATCGTTTCCGGTGCCGCGCATCGATGGCCACAAATATGCGCGCGGGCATGCGGTGATCGTCTCCGGCGATATCGCATCAACGGGCGCAGCGCGGCTCGCGGCGCGTGCCGCATTACGGGCCGGGGCCGGACTGGTCACGCTGGCGTCGCCGCGCGACGCGCTGGCCGTCAATGCGTCAGCGCTGACCGCGGTGATGGTGCGTGCCGTCGACAGTGCGGTCGAATTCGCCGAAATGTTGAACGACAAGCGGCTCAATGCCTGCGTGATCGGGCCGGGCGCCGGAATCAGCGTGCGCACGCGCGATCTCGTCCACACCGCCTTGTCGGCGCAACGTCATCTCGTGCTCGATGCCGACGCGCTGACGAGTTTTGCGCAAGAGCCGGAGCGCCTGTTCGAATCGATCAAGGCATCTGATGATCCGCAGGTCGTGCTGACCCCGCATGAAGGTGAGTTTCCACGGTTGTTCAGCGACATCAGCAACAAGAATCCGGGCCGCTCCAAACTCGAACGCGTGCGTGACGCCGCCGAACGCTGTGGCGCGGTGGTGCTGCTCAAGGGGCCGGATACGGTGGTGGCGTCACCTGACGGGCGCGCCAGCATCGCCGCCAACGCGCCGCCCTGGCTCGCCACCGCCGGCGCCGGCGACGTGCTGGCCGGAATCATCGCCGGGTTATTGGCGCAGGGCGTGCCAGCCTTCGAGGCCGCCAGCATCGGTGTCTGGATGCACGGCGAGGCCGCGCGCGAAGCGGGGCCCGGCCTGATCGCGGAGGACCTGACTGAAGTGCTGCCCGCAGTGTTTCGGCGGCTCTATGACGCGTTTGATGTCGAGTATTAGGCAACTCGAACTCGCCGACATGGACGCCGCGGCGCGGGTCCATCGTGCCAGCTTCGACCATTCCTTGCCCTGGCTCGCCGGCCTACACACGCCCGAGGAAGATCGCTGGTTCTACCGCGAGCGGATGTCCAGGACATGCACGCTCTGGGGCGCCTTCGATGGCAATGCCATGACCGGCGTGATCGC